>NZ_JBEXKC010000048.1:0-60207 GCF_040609475.1 Streptomyces sp. NPDC004667
CCGGCCCCCGGCGCGGCCCCGGCGGCGGGCGCGGACGGTGGCGGGCTCGGCGACCTGCTCGGCCAGATCCTGGGCGGCGGCAAGAAGTAGCCCCCACGGCACGGCGTGCGGCGCGGACCGGAACGGGCGGGCCGTCCCCCCGGTCCGCACCGCACGCCGGCACCGCACGCGTCCCCCGGTCCGCACCGCACGCCGGTCCGCGCCGCCCGCACCGCGCGCCGTCCCCCGGTCCGCGCCGCGCGCCGTCCCCCCGGTCGGCGCCGCGCGCTATCCTCGGGCGCCATGAAGCCCCCTGCGCTCCCTGAGGACAGCCCCGGCCGGCCGGTGCGGCTGCGGGATCCCGAGCCCGGCGACCTGGGCTGGATCGTGCAGCGCCACGGCGCGCTCTACGCGGCCGAGTACGGCTGGAACCAGGAGTTCGAGGGCCTGGTCGCCCGGATCGTCGCGGACTTCGCCGGGGACCACGACCCCCACCTGGAGCGGGTCTGGATCGCCGAGCACGAGGGCCGGCCGGTCGGTTCGGTGATGTGCGTGCGCGAGGAGGGCGCCCCCGGCACCGCCCGGCTGCGGCTGCTGCTGGTCGACCCCGCCGCGCGCGGTCTGGGGGTGGGCGCCCGGCTCGTGGACGCCGTCGTGGCCTTCGCCCGTTCGGTGGGCTACCGCGAGCTGGTGCTGTGGACCAACGACGTGCTGGTCTCGGCCCGTTCCCTCTATCTGCGGGCCGGGTTCACCCTGGTCGCGGAGCGCGCGCACCGCTCGTACGGGGCCGACCTCACGGGGCAGGACTGGCGGCTGCCGCTGCGGGAGCACGCCCCGCGCTGACGGCGGCCCGCCGGCCGGCCCGCGCGGGGGCCAGGGAGGTCAGCCCGACGCCGCCGACCAGCAGTACCGCCGCCAGCCAGCGCGGCCCCGAGATCCCCTCGCCGAGCACCAGGGCGGCCGAGGACATCCCGAAGACCGGCACGAGCAGGGAGAACGGCGCCACGGAGGAGGCCGGGTAGCGGCGCAGCAGGTAGCCCCAGGCGCCGAAGCCGAAGACGGTGGACACCCAGGCGACGTAGCCGATGACGGCGACCCCCGACCAGTCCAGGGCGCGCAGCGCGGCCAGGTCCCGGTCGGGCCCCTCCAGCAGCAGCGAGAGCGCGAACAGCGGGATCACGGGGACGGTGCACACCCACACCATGAAGTTCAGGGCGTCCGGCGGGGCGGCCTTGCGGGTGAGCACGTTGGACACGCCCCAGCAGGCGGCGGCCGCGACGACCAGGACGAAGCCGGTGACCGGCCCCGAGACGCCCCGGTCGACGGCGGCGACCGCGATCCCGGCCAGGGCCACGGACATGCCCAGCACGCGGACCGGGCCGGGCCTCTCGCGCAGCACGACGGCGGCGAGGACGGCGGTGAAGACGGCCTGGATCTGCAGGACCAGGGAGGACAGCCCGGCCGGCATCCCGGCGGCCATGCCGGTGAACAGCAGCCCGAACTTGGCGATGCCGAGGGCCGCGCCGACGCCGAGGATCCACTTCCAGGCGACCTTGGGGCGCCCGACGAAAAACACGGCGGGCAGTGCGGCGGCCAGGAAGCGCAGGGCGGACAGCAGCAGCGGCGGGAAGTGGCCGAGGCCGATCTCGATGACGACGAAGTTGAAGCCCCAGACGGCGGCGACGAGTACGGCGAGTGCGGTGTGTACGGGACGCATGTCCCGAGCATCGGCGACCCCGACCATGTAGCACCAGCGCGGATCTCTTCCCCGTTGGATGAAGCGATGCTTACGATTGGCCGCATGCTCGACCTCTCCCGGCTGCGCGCCCTGCACGCCGTCTCCGTCCACGGCTCGGTCGCGGGCGCCGCGGCCGCCCTCGGCTACACCCCCTCCGCGGTCTCCCAGCAGATCGCGAAACTGGAGCGGGAGACCCGCACCACGCTGCTGGAACGGCGCGGCCGGGGGGTCGCCCTCACCGAGGAGGCCCGGCACCTGGCCGACACGGCCCGGGAGCTGCTGGCCATCGTGGAGCGGGCGGAGACCACGCTGGAGGAGCGGCGCGGGCAGCCGAGCGGTCTGCTGACGGTGGCCGCGTTCGCCTCGGCGGCGCGCGGTCTGCTGCCGGGGGTGCTGGCCGACCTGGCCCGCCGGCATCCCGCGCTGGACGTACGCCTCACGGAGGTGGACCCGCACCTCTCGGTGGACCTGGTGGCCCGCGGGGTCACCGACCTGGCGGTGGCGCACGACTGGGACATCGCCCCGCTGCCGGCGCCCGAGGGGGTGGAGCAGGCGGTGATCGGGGACGACCGGTGCGACCTGGTGGTCCCGGCCGGGCACCCCTTCACCACCCGCGCGGCGGTGCGGCGGGCGGACCTCGCGGGGCAGCGGTGGGTGTGCCAGCCGCCCGGGCGGGTCTGCCACGACTGGCTGGTGCGGACCCTGCGCACGGCCGGGCTGGAGCCGGACATCGTGCACGTGGCCGAGGAGAACCACACCATCGTGGCGCTGGTCGCGGCCGGGCTGGGCATCGCCGTCGTGCCGCGGCTGGGGACGGGCGCGCTGCCGCCCGGCGCGGTGGCGGTGCCGCTGGAGCCGGGCCCCGTACGCCGGTTGTACGCCCTGTGGCGGACGGGGGCGGCCCGCCGGCCGGCGATCACCGAGGCCGTGCGCGCCCTCCAGGAGCACTGGCCCGCCGCGGCCCCCCTTCCGGGGGACCTGCCGAGTGTCCCCCGGGCGGACGGAGCGGGGCGCCAGTAGGGTCCGGCGGGTGCCGTACCACGCCTCCCGCCGGGCCCTGCTCGCCGCCGCCGCCATGGCCGCCGTCACGGCCGCCGGGGCCTCCTCCGCCGCCGTGGGCTCCCGCGGCACCGCACCGGACGACTCCCGCTCCCCGCAGGAGCCGCCCGGCCGCGGCCCGGACCGGGCCCTGCTGCGCGCGCTGGTCTCCCGGATGAGCCTGCCCGAACAGGTGGGGCAGCTGTTCGTGTCCCGGGCCTACGGACACTCCGCGACCGATCCCGACGCGGCGGACGCCGAGCTGAACCTGGCCCAGTTCGGGGTGCGCACGGCCGCCGAGGTGGTCACCCGCTACCGCCTGGGCGGGGTCGTCTACTTCGGCTGGGCCCACAACACCCGGACCCCGCACCAGATCGCCGGGCTGTCCGACGGCCTCCAGCGGGCGGCGGCCGGCTCGGGCGCCGGGATCCCGCTGCTGCTCTCCACCGACCAGGAACACGGGGCCGTCGCCCGGATCGGCCGGCCGGCCACCCTGCTGCCGGGGGCGATGGCACTGGGCGCGGGCGGGTCCGCGGCCGATGCCCGCCGGGCGGCGCGCGTGGCGGGGGCCGAGCTGGCGGCGCTGGGCGTGCGGCAGGACTACGCCCCGGTGTCGGACGTGAACGTGAACCCGGCCAATCCGGTGATCGGCGTACGGTCCTTCGGCGCGGACCCGCGCGCGGTGGCGGCCCTGGCCGCGGCCCAGGTGCGCGGCTACCAGGCGGCGGGGGTGGCCGCGACGGCCAAGCACTTCCCGGGGCACGGGGACACGGAGACCGACAGCCACGTCGGGCTGCCGGTGATGCGGCACACCCGCGCGCAGTGGGAGGAGCTGGACGAGCCGCCGTTCCGGGCGGTGGTGGAGGCCGGCGTGGACGCCGTGATGACGGCGCACATCGTCTTCCCCGCGCTCGATCCCTCGGGGGATCCGGCGACCCTCTCGCGGCCGATCGTCACCGGCATCCTGCGCGAACGCCTCGGCTTCCGGGGGGTGGTGGTGACCGACGCCCTCGACATGGCGGGGGTCCGCCAGAAGTACGGGGACGACCGGGTCCCGGTGCTGGCCCTGAAGGCGGGCTGCGACCAGCTGCTGAACGCCCCGGACCTCGCCCTCGCGCAGCGCAGCGTGCTGGCGGCGGTGGAGGCGGGCGAGCTGACGCGGGAGCGGATCGGGGAGTCGGTGCTGCGGATCCTGGAACTCAAGGCCCGCCGCGGCCTGTTCGACGACCCGTACACCTCCGCGGCCCGGGTGGAAGCGGAGGTCGGCACGGCCGGGCACCTGGAGGCGGCGGACGAGATCGCGGCGGCCACGACCACCCTGCTGGCCAATCCGCGGGGCCTGCTGCCGCTGGACGCGGCCGCCGGGCCGAAGCTGCTGGTCACCGGGACCGACCCGGTCTCCCCCACGGGTACCACCGGACCCCCCACGACGGTCCTGGCGCGGGAGCTGACCGCGCTGGGCTGCCGGGCGACGGCGCTCGCGCCCGCCGGGGCGCCGGCGGCGGCCCCGGGCCACGCGGCGGTGCTGGTGTGCACGTACAACGTCCCGGAGGGGGAGAGTCCGCAGCGCACGCTGGTGGCGGACCTGGTTGCGACGGGCGTGCCGGTGGTTCTCGTGGCGATCCGCAACCCGTACGACCCGGCACGGCTGCCGCAGTGCGCGGCGGAGCTGGCGACGTACTCCTGGACGGACGTGGAGATGCGGGCGGCGGCCCGGGTGCTGACGGGTGCGAGGCGGCCCGCCGGCCGCCTCCCGGTCCCCGTCCCGGGCCGCTACCCCCTGGGCCACGGGCTGTCGTACCCGCCCGTGGCCCGGTAGCTCCCGAGGACTACGGCCGCAGCTGCGGCTCGTGCCTGAGGTCGACCTGGTCGAGCACCGGGTCCGGCGCGGCCAGCGGCGCGGGGGCCTGGGCCCGGCCGGACAGGGTCTGGGCGGGGGCGACCCCGGCCCACTGGAGGATCTTCGCGGTCGCGAGGGCCTTCTCGCCCTCCTGGAGCTTGGCGACGTTGGCCCCGTGGTTGGCGCCCGGCGCGATCATCACGTAGCTGTCGCGCACGGTGTACCCGAGGTGGAAGGGCTCGGCGCCCCACGGGTCGTTCTGCCCGTAGACGAAGAGCATCTGGTTCGCGTTGTTGCGGACCCAGTTGTCCACGTCCGCCATGACGCCCGGCTGGAAGGTCATCGGGATGTCGCGGGGCACGAAGTTGCGCGGCGGCTGGTAGCCGTAGCGGCTCAGGCCCTTGAGGTGGGGCTGCTTGATGTCGGGCGAACCGAGCTGCGTGCCGGCCTGGTAGTAGTACGGCGTGTAGGTCTCCAGGCCCTGGTCGGCGTAGGCCGAGAAGCCGGAGATGGTGTCCACCGTGTCCCAGATCTCCTGGTCGCTCGCGGTGGCGGCGGTCGGGATCGCCGCGCAGTCGGAGAGCAGGCTGTACTGCCAGAAGGCCCAGGTGTAGTCGAGGACGACGGCCTCGAAGGCCCTGTCGAGGCTGCCGACCGTGTTGAAGGTCCAGCCGTTCGCGGCGGCGGCGGCCGTGTACTTGGCCTCCAGCGGCTCGCGGCGGATCAGGGCCTCGCGCTGCACGTTGTTCAGCTTGTCGCGGCACTCCTTGGTGCCGACCTTGGTGAAGAACCGGTCGTAGGCCGAGTCCTCCTTGTTGACGACGTCGTTGGGCGCGACGTACGCGACGACGCCGTCCATGTCACGCGGGTAGTAGCGCTCGTAGTACGTCGCCGTCATACCGCCCTTGCTGCCGCCCGTGGCCAGCCAGTTCTTGGGGTAGATCTTCTTCAGCGCGGTGAAGATGCGGTGCTGGTCGCTGGCGGCCTGCCAGATGTCCAGGTTCCCCCAGTTGGCCGGGGCGGGCCGGGAGGGGGTGAAGAATCGATACTCCAGAGAGATCTGGTTGCCGTCGACGATGGTCGTCGGCTCACTGCGGCGCGGGCTGGTGTTGACGTTGTAGCCCGAGGTGAAGAACACCGTGGGCCGCGAGACGTCCTTGTGCAGCAGGGTCAGGCGCTGCTTGAAGGTGCCCTTCCACGGCTGCCGGTGGTCGACCGGCTGCTCGTAGTTCAGTACGAAGAAGCGGTACCCCGGGTACGGCTTCTCCTCGATCAGGCTCATCCCCGGAATGCTGAGGATCTGGTCCTTGATGTCCGTGGCGGCGGCAGGCCCCGCGGCGGTGGCCGCTTGTGCCGTGGCGCCGGCCGCGCCCATGGTGCCGATCAGCACCACGAGCGACAGCAGCCATCCGAGCGTCTTGCGCATTCACCCTCCCCTTGAGTTCACTGTGGTCGCCGTGAACCTAGCGGGGGCAACACGCCCATGAACAGTCCCAGTTGGGCCGCGAGCTCAGCACAGGATCCAGCCGGAATCGACGGATCCGGCCGCCACTCCGCCCTTTACATACACACATCGGTTGATCGCACCCACGCTGACGGGGCCCGCGTACCGAGTGAATTGCCCCGCATCGCCCACCGGGACGCCACCACGTGGCTGAATACTGACCCACATGTGACGGCGCTCCCCGGCTCGCAGGGCCACCGTCACCGCGCACGCCCGGTCCCGGCTCTTGTACACCCGCAGCTCTCCGGTGACGAAGGGCAGCGCCTTGACCAGCTCGCCCTCGCACCCGCCGGTCGCGGCCTGCGCCGGAGGGGCCGCGAACACCCCTCCCACGACGAGCCAGAGCGCCGCCCCGACCGCCCCCAGGGACACGACCCTCCCCCGGCCACGCCCCTTTCCGCCCCACACCTCGCGCACCCTCTGCCCCTGACGCAGCACCCTGACCCCCCGATCGGCCGTACGCAACACGTACGCACGTACGACGCTCGGACGCCGCGGAAGGTTGCGCGCGGCAGCCGCAACAGGGGGCCCGCACGTACGGGCCCGGCCATACCCCGTAAGAGTGCATCCCCGGCTTCCCGGCGGGAGAGCGGGAGTTGGTGATCAACGGACAGATTACGCTAGGTGGCCGAACGACCGCTCAGTGTATCCGTGGTAGCCGTGAAGGGCATCTGACATGACGAACGACCTGCTCGACCGCAAGCTGGAGCGCGCGTTCGCGCACCTGGACGCGGACTCCAACGGCGTGATCGACGAGCAGGACATGATCGCGCTCGGGTCCCGCCTGCTCTCGGCCCTGTCGGAGCCGGCCACCTCCCCCAAGGCGGCCGACGTGTTCCGCGGCCTCACGGACTTCTGGGTGGACCTCTTCAACGAGCTGGGCGTCGGCGAGGACCAGAAGCTCACGCCCGAGCAGTACCGGGACGGCATGACCCGCCTCTACAAGGACGGCGGCCCCGCGTACGAGAAGTCCTTCCGGCCGATGATGAAGGCGATCCTCACGGTCGTCGACACCAACGGCGACGGGCAGATCAGCCCCGAGGAGTTCCACACGGCGCAGCTGGCCTTCGACACCAGGCTGGAGCCCGCCGACGCGGACGTCCTCTTCGCGAGGATCGACAAGAACCACGACGGCTACCTGTCGCTGGACGAACTCCTCGACGCCGTACGCGAGTACTACACCGGGGACGACGAGGACGCCCCCGGCAACCTGCTCTTCGGCGAGCTCTGACCGCAGGCCCTCACGCGGCCGCCGCGGGCTCGTCCTCCCCGGCGAAGGTCCGCCACAGCTCGGCGTAGCGGCCGCCGCGGGCCAGCAGTTCGAGGTGGCTGCCGTCCTCGACGACCCGGCCGCGGTCCATGACCACCACCCGGTCGGCGCGGGCCGCGGTGGTCAGCCGGTGCGCGACGACCAGGGTGGTGCGCTTGCCCGCGAGCCGGTCGGTGGCCTGGTTGACCTGCGCCTCGGTGGCCAGGTCCAGGGCGGCGGTGGCCTCGTCGAGGAGCAGGACGTCCGGGTCGACGAGCTCGGCGCGGGCCAGCGCGATCAGCTGGCGCTGGCCCGCCGAGAGGTTGCGGCCCCGCTCGGCGACGGTGTGCAGGTAGCCGCCGTCGAGGGTGGCGATCATGTCGTGGGCGCCGACCGCCCGGGCGGCGGCCTCCACCTCGGCGTCGCTCGCGCCGGTCCGCCCGTAGGCGATGGCGTCGCGGACCGTACCCGGGAAGAGGTAGGGCTCCTGGGGGACCACGCCGAGGCGGTGGCGGTACGCCGTCAGGTCCAGCTCCCGCAGGTCGGCGCCGTCGGCGGTGACCCGGCCGGAGGTCGGGTCGTAGAACCGGGCGACCATCTTGACCAGCGTGGACTTGCCGGCCCCGGTCTCGCCGACGAAGGCGACGGTCTGACCGGCGGGTATTCGCAGGCTGATCCCGGCCAGCGCCTCGCCCGTCTCCCCGCGCTCCTCGGCGGTGCCGTACCGGAAGCGCACGTCCTCGAAGGCGATCTCGCCGCGCAGCTTCGCCACCTCGACGGGGGCGGCGGGACGCGGGGTGGTGGTGGGCTCGCGCAGCAGCTCCTGGATCCGGCCGAGGGAGACGGTGGCCTGCTGGTAGCCGTCGAAGACCTGGGAGAGCTGCTGGACCGGGGCGAAGAAGAGGTCGATGTACAGCAGGTACGCGACCAGCGCGCCGGTGGTGAGGGTGGCCGCCCCCACCCGGCCCGCGCCGACGATCAGCACGGCCGCGGCCGCGCCGGAGGACAGCAGCTGTACGAAGGGGAAGTAGACGGATATCAGCCACTGGCCGCGCACCCGGGCCTGGCGGTACGAGTCGCTGCGCTCGGCGAAGCGGGCGGCGCCGGTGGACTGGCGGCGGAAGGCCTGCACGAGGCGGAGCCCGGCCACGGACTCCTGGAGGTCGGCGTTGACCACGCTGACCCGGTCGCGGGCGAGCTCGTAGGCGGCGACCGACTTGCGGCGGAAGACGACGGTGGCGAGGACCAGCACGGGCAGGGTGGCGAAGACGATCAGCGCGAGCTCGACGTCGAGGACGAGCAGGGCGATCAGGATCCCGAAGAAGGTGAGGACGGAGACCACGGCGGTGACGAGCCCGGTCTGCAGGAAGCTGGACAGGGAGTCCACGTCGGTGGTCATCCTGGTCATGATCTTGCCGGTGAGCTCGCGCTCGTAGTAGTCCAGGCCGAGGCGCTGGAGCTGGGCGAAGATCTTCACGCGCAGGGCGTACAGGACGCGCTCGCCGGTGCGGCCCGTCATCCGGGTCTCGGCGAACTGCGCGGCCCACTGGCCGAGGACCAGCAGCAGGGCGAGGCCGGAGGCCGCCCAGACGGCTCCGAGGGCGGCCTGTTCGACGCCCTGGTCGATGCCGTGCCGGATCAGTACGGGCAGCAGCAGTCCGGAGCCGGCGTCGAGGGTGACCAGGCCCAGGCTGATGGCGAGCGGCGCCCAGAAGCCGCGCAGCAGGCGGCGCAGGCCGTAGCTGTCCTCGGCGGCGGCGGCCCG
The DNA here is from genome assembly GCF_040609475.1 of Streptomyces sp. NPDC004667. Lineage (NCBI taxonomy): Bacteria > Bacillati > Actinomycetota > Actinomycetes > Kitasatosporales > Streptomycetaceae > Streptomyces > Streptomyces sp. NPDC004667. Next base: position 9,114 of record NZ_JBEXKC010000048.1, read on the forward strand.
GACCTCGTCCACCGCCGGTTCGTCGGCGGCCGGCGGCAGGGCCGCCACCTGCGCGAGGAGTTCGGGGGTGGCGGGCATGCCGGGGGCCGCGGGGGTGGTGGCGGACCTGCCGCTCTCCTCGCGCCGCCACAGCTCGGGGGTGACCCCGTCCGCGACCCGGCGCTTGGCGTTGACCGGCTCGGAGTCGATCTCCGCTTCGAGTTCCAGGTCCCGCTCGATGTCCCGCTCGATGTCCCGCTCGAACTCGGCCATCGCCGGTGCGTCGGGGGTGCGCGGGGAGGCGGCGCCGAGGGCGTCGGGGTCGGTCAGCAGCCTGCGGTACAGCTCGCAGCGGCGTTCCAGCTCCTCGTGGGTGCCGATGTCGGCGAGCTGCCCGCGGTCGAGTACGGCGATCCGGTCGGCCAGCGCGAGGGTGGAACGGCGGTGGGCGATGAGGAGGGTGGTGCGGCCCGCCATGACGGCCCGCAGCGCCTCGTGGATCTCGTGCTCGACGCGGGCGTCGACGGCGGAGGTGGCGTCGTCGAGGAGGAGCAGCCGGGGGTCGGTGAGGATGGCCCGGGCGAGCGCGATGCGCTGGCGCTGGCCGCCGGAGAGGGTGAGGCCCTGCTCCCCGACGCGGGTGTCGAACCCGGCGGCGAGGGCCTCGATGAAGCCTTCGGCCTGGGCGGCGCGGGCGGCGGCGCGGATCTCCTCGTCGGAGGCGTCGGGGCGGCCGAAGGCGATGTTGGCGCGGATGGTGTCGGAGAAGAGGAAGGAGTCCTCGGGCACCAGGCCGATGGCGGCGCGCAGGGAGTCGTAGGTCAGCTCGCGGACGTCGTGGCCGCCGACGCGGACGGCGCCGTGGTCGGCGTCGTAGAAGCGGGGCAGGAGCAGGGCCACGGTGGACTTGCCGCTGCCGGAGGAGCCGACGACGGCCACGGTCTCGCCCTCGGCGATGGTGAGCGAGAACCCGTCGAGGACGGGCCGCTCGGGGTCGTAGCCGAAGCGGACGTCGTCGAACTCGACGGTGGCGGGGGCATCGGCGGGCAGCTCGCGGGTGCCCTCGCGGATCACGGGCTCGGTGTCGATGAGCTCGAAGACCCGCTCGGCGCCGGCCCGGGCCTGCTGGGCGACGGTGAGGACCATGGCGAGCATGCGGACGGGGCCGACGAGCTGGGCGAGGTAGGTGGAGAAGGCGACGAAGGTGCCGAGGGTGATCTGTCCCCGGGTGGCCATCCAGCCGCCGAGGGCCAGCATCGCGACCTGCCCGAGGGCGGGAACGGCCTGGAGGGCGGGGGTGTACCGGGAGTTGAGCCGGATGGCGCGCATCCGGCCGCCGAACAGCCTGCGGCCGGCCTCGCGGAGCTTGCCGGTCTCCTGCTCCTCCTGCCCGAAGCCCTTGACGACGCGGACTCCGGTCACGGCGCCGTCGACGACGGTGGCCACGGCGGCGGCCTGGGCCTGGGCGTACCAGGTGGCGGGGAAGAGCTTCTTGCGGCTGCGCTTGGCGATGAACCAGAGCGCGGGGGCCATCAGCAGGGCGACCAGGGTCAGCAGCGGGGACAGCCAGAGCATGACGCCGAGGGATATCCCGAAGAGGAGGAAGTTCCCGATGGTCATGGGGAGCATGAACAGCAGGCCCTGGATCAGCTGGAGGTCGCTGGTGGCCCGGCCGACGACCTGTCCGGTGGACAGCTCGTCCTGACGCCGCCCGTCGAGGCGGGCGATCGTGTCGTACATGTCGGTGCGCAGGTCGTGCTGGACGTCGAGGGCGAGGCGGCCGCCGTAGTACCTGCGTATGTAGGTCATGACGTACACGAGCAGGGCGGCGCCTATGAACAGGCCGGCCCAGGGGGCCATGTCCTTCGTCTTGTTCCCGACGACGTCGTCGATGATCACGCGGGTGACGAGCGGCACGAGCGCCATGACGGCCATGCCGGCCAGTGAGGACCCGAGCGCGAGCAGCACGTTGCGCCTGTACCGCCAGGTGTAGGCGGTCAGCCGCCTGCCCCAGCCCTGTTTCCCGCCGGCCGCCGTCACGTGGTACCTCCCCGTAGGTCCTGTCCTGCCGCCACCCCAACGCTCCGACCGGCGGATTTCATCCCGCCGCAACAATCGCACGGCCGTACGGGGGCGGCGCGCGAGCGTGATCCGACCGGGTGTCGAGCGGGACTCCGGGACGCGGGTCGCCTCAGCGATCACCCACCCGGCGGGTGGGCTGGGCGGGGTAACGGACCACCCCGTCGGGTCACGGAGCGTCGAACTCGTACTCCAGCACGTACGCGGAGGCGTCGAGGACCATCTCGTTGACCTCGACGGCCCGGCCGTCGGCCGTGAAGGCCGTCCGGCAGATCAGGACCACGGGGGTTCCGGCCGCCAGGCCGAGGCGGGCGGCCTCGTCCCCGCTGGGCATCCTGGAGCGGACCTCCTCGCGGAACCGGGCGGGCCCGTGGCCGATGTCGGCCAGCCGGGCGTAGATGCCGCCGGGACCGGTGTCGGGCTCGGAGATGGGCGTGCCGGCCACGAGGTCGGCGTCGAGGTAGGAGGTGGCGAGCATGACGGGCCTGCCGCCGAGCAGGAACCTGCGCCGGCGCACGCAGACCGGAGCCCCCTCCGCCAGCCCGAGGGCCTTGGCCACGGCACCCCGCGAGGGTTCGTCCCCCACGGAGAGGAACTCGACGACGGGCTCGCGGCCCTTGGTGTCCACGTCCCAGATGGATCCGCCCGCGCCCCACACCTCGACGGACAGCCGTTGGATGCCGCGCCGCCGGATGACCACCTTGAACTGCCGCACGAACACCCCGGCACCCTTGCGGGCCTCCGTCAGCCCTTCGGCCTGAAGGGCGGCGAAAGCCTGGCGCGCGGTCATGCGGGCGACGCCGTAGGCGGCCATCAGGTCGCTCTCGCCCGGCAGGCGGTCGCCGGGGCCGTACTCCCCGGACGCGATGGCCTCCTTGAGCGCGTCGGCGATGATCCGGTACTTGGGCTGCCGCTTCGCGACGTCCTTCGGCATGCGTCCTCCTGGTTGCGCTCGCGCCAGCCTAGGCGCGGGCCGCAGCCGTGGGGCGGCTGTCGCTCAACATCGATCAACCTCGAACATATCTAGATATCTCTCCCGGGGCGGATGGGGGACCCGCTTCACTGAGGGCAGGTATCTAGACAAGTGAGGTTGCATGGCGTCGCAACAGGCCCACGAGGCCTTCTGGTTCGTGCCCCGAAGCGCCCGCGCCCCCGGCCGGGCCCGCGCGCTGCTGCGTTCGCAGCTGCGCGAGTGGAAGGTCGAGGGGGATCCCGCGGACACGGCGGAGCTGCTGCTCTCCGAGCTGGTGACCAACGCCGTCCGGCACGCCGGGGCTCCGCAGGGGCGGGACATCGGGGTGCGGGTGGCCCGGTACGACGGGGTGCTGCAGGTGGAGGTGGCCGACGCCGGGGACCCCGTGGAGCTGGTGCCGCGGGCCGCCGGTGCCTGCGACGAGCGCGGGCGGGGTCTGGCCATCGTCGCGGCGCTGTCGGTGCGCTGGGGCCAGTGCCCCCGGCGCCACGGGATCGGCAAGGCCGTCTGGGCCGAGATCACCGGGGCACCGGAGGGGGTCACGTGCTGAGGATCCTGGAAGAGGTCCGGCTCGCCTTCACGATCGGGCAGGCCCTCTACGACCGGCGCGCCGAGCTCGGGATCTCCCAGGAGGAACTGGCGCGGCGGGCCGGGCTGACCCGGCCCGAGGTCTCCGGGATCGAACTCGGCGGGACCCTGCCCGCCGTACCGCTGCTGGCACGGCTCGCGCGGGCGCTGGAGGCGGAGCTGGACCTCACGCTCAGCGGCGGGACCTGCGTCGTCGTCCTCAGAGGTGGGTCGGCGCGAACATCTTCAGGGTGGCCGGGAGGACGACCACCGACGGGCCCGGGGTCTTGAGGGCCCGGGTGAGGTCCGCCCGCAGGGTTTCCGGGGTGGTGACCGTCGCCGGGACGCCGAAGGAGACGGCCAGGGCTGCGAAGTCGGGTCGGGCGAGGTCGGTGCCGGTGGCGCAGCCGTACTCGCGCAGGATGCCGTAGCCGCCGTCGTCGACGATCAGCCAGGTGACGTCGAGGTCGTGCTGGCGGGCGGTGGCCAGGTCGGCGATCGAGTACATGGCGCCGCCGTCGCCCGACACCGCGAGGACCGGCGTGTCCGGCTCCGCGACGGCCGCGCCCAGAGCCGCCGGGAAGGCGTAGCCGAGGCCGCCGGCGCCCTGGGCGGAGTGCATGGTGTTCGGGTACCTGGGGTCGAAGGCGGACCAGGCCCAGTACGCCAGGATCGTCATGTCCCAGAAGGACGGGGAGCGGGGCGGAAGGGCCGCGCGGACCGAGGCCAGGACCTCCTGCTCCAGGGCGAGGTCCTGGGAGGCGAGGCGCTCCTCGACCGCCGCGAGGAGGGACGCGACCCGCTCGGGGGCACCCGGGTCCTGCCGGGGGGTCACCGTTTCCAGGAGGGCCTGGAGGGCGAGGCGGGCGTCGGCGTGGATGCCGAGGGCGGGGTGGTTGGACTCCAGCTTGCCGAGGTCGGCCTCGATCTGGACGACCCGGCCCGTGGGGAAGAACGTGTGGTAGTTCGAGGAGAGTTCCCCGAGGCCGGAGCCGACGACCAGGACGACGTCCGCGTCCTCCAGGAAGTCCGTGGTGTGGCGGTCCTCCAGCCAGGACCGCAGGGACAGCGGGTGCGTCCAGGGGAAGGCGCCCTTGCCGCCGAAGGTGGTGACGACCGGGGCGTTGAGCAGTTCCGCGAGCTGCTTGAGCTTGCCCGCCGCGTCCGCGCGGATCACTCCGCCGCCCGCGATGATCACCGGGCGGGAGGCGTGGGAGAGCCAGTGCGCGGCGAGGGCCGTGAGTTCGGGGCGGGGGGCCAGTTCGTGCGGGGTCGCGTCCATGCCCGTGACCTGCGGGATGACCGTTTCCGCGCGGAGCACGTCCTCCGGGATCTCCACCCACACCGGGCCGAAGGGGACGGTGAGGGCCGATTCCCAGGCCGCCGCGATGACGGACGGGATCTGAGAGGGGGTCCGGGCGGTGTGGACGGACTTGACCACGTCCCGGAAGGAGGCGGACTGGTCGCGCAGCTCGTGCAGGTGGCCCCGGCGGCCTCCGCCCAGGCCCGGGGACGGGACCTGGGAGGAGATCGCGAGGACGGGGGCGGAGGCCGCCGCCGCCTCGGCGAGGGCCGGCAGGGACATCAGGGCGCCGGGTCCCGTGGAGAGGAGCAGCGGCACGGCCTCGCCGGTGAGGCGGCCGTAGCCGTCGGCGGCGAAGCCCGCGTTGTTCTCCGTACGCAGGCCCACGAGGCGCAGGTCGGAGCGGCCGACCGCGTCGAAGAGGGCGAGCGCGTGCTGGCCCGGGAGGCCGAAGACGGTGGTGGCGCCGAGACCGCGCAGCGTTTCCACGACCAGGTCCCCGCCCGTGCGGCCCGGCGGCGGCGCGAGTGCGGCCGCCGTCTGGGCCTCGGTGGGGCGCAGTACGAGGTCGTGGTCGTGCGTCACGGTGCTTGGCCGCCCTTCGCCTTCGCCGCCGCCCGGTGCTTAGCGATCCTGCCGGGAGGCAGCGATCTGACGGCTCATGATCGTGGTGAGCTCGTACGCGGTGTGCGAGGCCGCGACCGAGGTGATCTCCGCGTGATCGTACGCCGGGGCGACCTCGACGACGTCGGCGGAAACGAGGTTGCAGGAGGACAGGCCCCGGATGATCTCCAGGAGCTCGCGGGAGGTCATGCCGCCCGCCTCGGGGGTGCCGGTGCCGGGCGCGTGGGCCGGGTCGAGCACGTCGATGTCGATGGAGATGTAGAGGGGGCGGTCGCCGATGCGCTGGCGCAGCTGGTCGGCGACCTCGTCGGCGCCGCGGCGGTAGACGTCGGCCGAGGTGACGATGCCGAAGCCCATCTTGGCGTCGTCGTCCAGGTCCTGCTTGCCGTACAGCGGGCCGCGGGTGCCGACGTGGGACAGCGCCTCGGTGTCGAGGATGCCCTCCTCGACGGCGCGGCGGAACGGGGTGCCGTGCGTGTACTCGGCGCCGAAGTAGGTGTCCCAGGTGTCCAGGTGGGCGTCGAAGTGGAGCAGGGCGACCGGGCCGTGCTTCTTCGCGACGGAGCGGAGCAGCGGGAGGGCGATGGTGTGGTCGCCGCCGAGGGTCATCAGGCGGGAGCCGTTGCCGATCAGCTCGTCGGCGGCGGCCTCGACCGTCTCGACGGCCTCGTTGATGTTGAACGGGTTGCAGGCGATGTCGCCGGCGTCCGCGACCTGGGCGAGGGCGAAGGGGGAGGCGTCCTGGGCCGGGTTGTACGGGCGCAGCAGGCGGGAGGCCTCGCGGATGGCGTTGCCGCCGAAGCGGGCGCCGGGGCGGTAGGAGACACCGGAGTCGAAGGGCACGCCGACGACGGCGACGTCGGCGGAGCCGACCTCGTCGAGGCGGGGCAGCCGGGCGAAGGTCGCCGGGCCCGCGTAGCGCGGGATGCGGGAGGAGTCGACGGGGCCGCGCGGCTGCGTGCTCATGGGGGGGTGCCCTTCTGGTGGTCCTGCGAGGTGCGGTCTTTCGAGCGTAAGCGGGCGTCGGCGGGGCGCGAAGTGTACGTTTCATCCACTGTTCGGCACCGATATGTACGGAGTACCCATGGAGGCCCCGCTCACCCCGCCGGTTCCGCTGGCCGCCCTGACCGCCGACCGGGAGCTGGGGCTGCGGCTCCTCGCGGGGCCCGCCGACGCGGACGTGTACGGGGTGCACGCCTCGGAGATGGCCGACCCGTCGCCCTACCTGCTGGGCGGCGAGCTCCTCCTGACGGCCGGGGCGGGGCTCGCGGGCGCGGCTGCCCCGGGCGCGGCTGCCCCGGGCGGGGCTGCCCCGGGCGCGGGGGAGGCGGGCACGGGTGTGGCTCCCGGGGGCGCGGCTCCCGGGGATCCCGGCGCTCCGGGGGGCGCGGATTCGGCGGATCCCGCGGAGTACGTGGCCCGGCTGGTCCGGGCCGGAGTGGGTGCGGTCGGGTTCGGGGTCACCCCGGTGCACGAGACGGTGCCGCCGGCCCTCGTGGAGGCCTGCGAGCGGTACGGGCTGCCGCTGGTGGAAGTCCCGCCGGGCACCCCCTTCACGGCGGTCGGCCGGGCGGTCTGGCGGCTGATGGCCGAGGCCCGGACCCGGGAGCTGCGCCGGGTGACCGAAGCGCAGCAGTCCCTGGCGTCGGCCGCCGCCCGCCCCCACCCGGTGGCGGCGGTCCTGTCCCGCCTGGCGGCCAGCCTGAACGGCTGGGCGGCCCTGCTGACCCCGCCGCCGGGAGCGGGCGCCCGGGACGGCGCGGTCCCGGGACCGGCCGGAAGCCCCCACACGGACGCCGCGGCCGGTCCGGGCCCCGAGGACGCGGGCGGAGGCCGGGCCGGCACGGACACGGCCCGAACGGGCCCGTCGGGTAGCCGCGTCACCGGCACGCCCCCGGGCCCGACCGGCACGGGCACGGCGGCCGCGGGCACGGCCCGACCCGGCCCGGCGGCTACCCGCATGACCGGTACGCCCCCGGCCCCGGCCGGGGGTGGGGTGCGCCCGGTCGGCGGCGTGGCCGGGGCCGGGGCGGATCCGGGGGAAGGGGTGCGGGGTGCGCTGGCGGGGCTGGCGGCGCGGGTGGCGGCCGGGGGTGTCGCGACGGCCACCGACACCCTGGGCGGCACGCACCTGGCGGCGTACGCCGTGGGCGGCGGCCGGGCGCTCGCCCTCGCCACCCCGTCCCGGGCCCCGGGGGACCACACCATCGCCTCGGTCGCCGCCGTACTGCTGACCCTGCTCACCGCGAGCCGCCCGGCGGGGGACGAGGCCGCCTCCCTGACCCGGCTCCTGCTGGACGGCGATCCGGCCGGGGCGCTCTCCCCCGGGCCCTGGTACGCCGTGCACGCCCGGGGCGGCGGGGACCCGCAGGCGCTGGCCGCCGCGCTGGGCACCGTACTGCTGGACCCGCGCGGGGACGGCGTACGGCTGCTGACCGACCGGGATCCCGCCCCCCAGCCCGGCTGGCGGCTCGGGGTGAGCGCCCCCGCCGCGCCCGCCGGGCTGGGCACGGCCGGGGCCCAGGCGCGCCGGGCGCTGGAGCGCGCGGAGGCGGCCCGGACCCCGCTGGCCCGGCACACCGAGCCCGGCCTCGCGGGCCTGGTCGGCGAGGCGGAGGCGCGGGCGCACGCGGAGGCCCTGCTCGGTCCCCTCTCCCCCGCGCTGCGGGACACCCTGCGCGCCTGGCTGGCCCACCACGGCAGCTGGGACCGCACCGCCGCCGCCCTCGGCGTCCACCGCAACACCGTCCGCCAGCGCGTCGCCCGCGCCGCCGGGCTGCTGGGCGTCGACCCGGACGACCCCGACACCCGGATGGACCTGTGGTTCGCCCTGCGGCACGAACCCGGCCCGAAGCCCCCGGCCACCCCACCACCCGCCGACCGGCCCTGACGCTCGGCCGCGCCGTCACCGGGGCCCGCCCGGCCCCCCGGAGGTCGGGCCGTCCCGGTACCACCCCGCCCTACGATGTCCGGCATGCTCGACATGTTCCGCATGTCCGGACCGGTGCGCGGCAGCGGCCACGGCTCCGGCGGGCGCCTCGCGCCGGCCGCCCGGCTCCTCGTGTGCGCCGCCCTCCCCTGGTACGCGTGCGTGTGGCTCGGTACGAGCACGGCCCCGGTGGCGGCCGCGCTGCCCGCCGTACTGATCCTGCGCGGGGACCTGTTCGCGGCGCCGCGGGCGGCCCTGGAACGCCTGGTCGGGGTGGCCGTCGGGGTACTGCTGAGCGTGGCGGTCCTGCACTGGCTGCCCACGGGCCCGCTGTCGTTCCCGGTCCTCCTGGTGTGCGCCTGCGCCGGGATGTACCTGCTGCGCCACGGGGGCTCCCCCAACCAACAGGTGATCATCACCGCCCTGGTGATCTACTCCACGCCGGTGCCCGGGTACCCCCTGGCCCGGCTGGTGGAGAGCGCGGTCGGCATCGCCGTCGTGGCGCTCCTCGGCCCGCTGCTCTGGCCTCCGGACCCGTACCGGGAGACGGCGCTCGGCCTGGAGGAGTACCGCGCCGGCCTCGCCGACCGCCTCGCGCGGACCGCCGCCCGCGCCGCCGCGCCCGCTCCGGCCGGCGTTCCCGCCGCCGCTCCCGTGGCCGCCTTCGCCCTGTGGCACCGCCCGTACGAACTGTCCGCCGCGCTGGAGCGCACGGCCGGGCGGGTGCTGCTGCTGCCTCCCCGGCGGGATGCGGCCGGGCAGGCGGGCCCGCTGCGGCCGCGCCTGCGGCTGGCGGCGCGGACGGCCCCGGCCCTGCAGTTCCTCACCCGGGAGGTGGAGACCCGGCCCGCCGCCGACGACGCGTCGGCGCGCGCCATGGCCCCGCTGATCGAGGCGACCGGCCGGGCGCTGGACGAGGCCCTGCGGGGCGGGCCCTGCGCGGACCGGCTGCGCGCGGCCCGGGAGCTCGAAGCCGCGCACCGGGCCGCGCACCCCGGCGCCCGCGACGCCGTGCTGCGCGCCGGGATCCACCTCACCCAGCAGGTGCTGGCCGAGCACCTCGGCCCCGCCGCGGACTGAGCGCACCCGCCCGGCCCGCCCGCCACACCCCGTCGCGGCGGCAGCGTGCTGCTCCTCACTCTGGACAGGGAGAACAACCCGCCGGTAACTTAATCTGAGCAAGCGCTTAGGCATAAGCAATCATTCGAGCAACCACGACGGCGCACGACCACCCCCGCGAGAGCGGGCGGCGGTTCAGCCGCAGAGAGGGGCCGGCTGTGCGCCGTACCGTTTTCGACGAGGACCACGAGGCGTTCCGCGAGACCATCCGCGCCTTCATCGAGGCCGAGGTCGTCCCCGTCTACGACGAGTGGTTCCAGGCCGGCCAGGCCCCGCGCGACTTCTACTACAAGCTCGGCGAGCTGGGCGTCTTCGGGATCAACGTCCCCGAGGAGTTCGGCGGCGCGGGCCTGGACACCCACAAGTTCGAGGCCGTCCTGTACGAGGAGACCTCGCGCGCCGGCGTGAACTTCGGCGGCTCCGGCGTGCACGTGCTGCTCGCCCTGCCCTACATCAAGATGCTCGCCACCGACGAGCAGAAGAAGCGCTACCTGCCGAAGTTCGTCTCCGGCGAGGAGATGTGGGCCCTCGCGATGACCGAGCCGGGCACCGGCTCCGACGTCGCGGGCATGAAGACCACCGCCAAGCTCTCCGAGGACGGCACGCACTACGTCCTCAACGGCTCCAAGACCTTCATCACCGGTGGCGTCCACGCCGACCGCGTGATCGTCTGCGCCCGCACCTCCGCCCCGGGCGAGCAGGACCGCCGCTTCGGCATCTCCCTCTTCGCCGTGGACACCAAGTCCGAGGGCTACTCCATCGGCCGCAAGCTGGACAAGCTGGGCCTGCGCACCTCCGACACCGCCGAGCTGGCGTTCGTCGACGTGAAGGTGCCGGTCGAGGACCTGCTCGGCGAGGAGAACAAGGGCTTCTACTACCTCGGCGCGAACCTGCCCTCCGAGCGCTGGGGCATCGCCTTCGGCGCGTACGCGCAGGCCAAGGCCGCCGTCCGGTTCGCCCAGCAGTACGTGACCGACCGCACCGTCTTCGGCAAGCCGGTCGCGCACTTCCAGAACACCAAGTTCGAACTGGCCTCCTGCCAGGCCGAGGTGGACGCCGCCGAGGCGGTCGCCGACCGCGCCCTGGAGGCCCTGGACGCCGGCGAGCTGACCGCCGCCGAGGCCGCCTCCGCGAAGCTGTTCTGCACCGAGGTCGCGCACCGCGTCATCGACAAGTGCCTCCAGCTGCACGGCGGCTACGGCTACATGAACGAGTACCCGATCGCCCGCCTGTACGCCGACAACCGCGTGAACCGCATCTACGGCGGCACCAGCGAGGTCATGAAGTCCATCATCGCCAAGTCGATGGGCCTGTAAGGGACTTACCCTTCCCCCCATGAACGAGGCACTGACGACGCTGCTCGATCTGCTCGACCTGGAGCGGATCGAGGAGAACATCTTCCGCGGTACCAGCCGTTCGGCGCTGGTACCGCGCGTCTTCGGCGGTCAGGTCGCGGCCCAGGCGCTGGTCGCGGCCGGGCGCACCGTGCCCGAGGACCGCACGGCGCACTCGCTGCACTCGTACTTCCTGCGCGCCGGTGACCCCGGCGCGCCCATCGTCTACTCCGTGGACCGGATCCGCGACGGGCGCTCCTTCACCACGCGCCGGGTCGTCGCCGTCCAGCACGGGCAGCCGATCTTCCACCTCTCGGCGTCGTTCCAGACGTACGAGGAGGGCCTCGACCACCAGGCCGTCATGCCCTCCGCCCCGGATCCGGAGACCCTGCCGACCGCCGAGGAGTCACTGCCCGCGTACCGGGAGACCTTCCGGGACCCGGGCACGGTGGAGCGGCTGATCGACGCGCGGGCCGCCGTGGACCTGCGGTACGCGACGACCCCGCCGTGGGGCAGCGTCGGCGAGCCGGTCGAACCCCGCTCCCAGGTGTGGTTCCGCACGGCGGGCAAGCTGGAGGGCGCCGATCCGCTCCTGCACACCTGCCTGGCCACGTACGTCTCGGACATGACCCTGCTGGACTCGGTGCTGCTCGCGCACGGCCGGGGCGGCTGGGCGGTCGGCGACGTGGTCGGCGCCTCGCTCGACCACGCCATGTGGTTCCACCGGCCCTTCCGCGCCGACGAGTGGCTCCTGTACGACCAGGAGTCCCCCTCGGCCGCGGCCGGCCGGGGCCTGGGCCAGGCCCGCATCTGGACCCAGGATGGCCGCCTCGCGGTGACCGTCATCCAGGAGGGCGTCGTCCGCGTACCGCGGGCCTGACGGTTCGGCGGGCCGGGTGTCACTGACCACCGGGCCCGCGTCGCGGACATAACGTCACCACATGTCCGAAAAATCCGAGAGCGTCGGCACCGTCGTCGTCGCCACCGCCACCAACCTCGGAATCGCGGTGGCCAAGGCGGTCGGCGGGGTCGTCAGCGGGTCCAGCGCGATGTTCTCCGAAGCCGCGCACTCGGTGGCCGACACGGTGACGGAGCTGCTGCTGCTGACCGCCCTCAAGCGCAGCGCCCGGCCGGCCGACGAGGCGCATCCCCTGGGATACGGGCCCGAGCGCTACGTGTGGGCGCTGCTCGCCTCGGTCGCGACCTTCGTCGGCGGCGCGGTCTTCGCGTTCTACGACGGCGTCCACACCCTGGTCCACGGGGAGCAGCCGGGCGATCCGACGGTCTCGTACGTCATCCTCGCCGTCGCCTTCCTGCTGGAGGGCTACTCGCTGCTGGTGGCCCGGCGGCAGATGACGGGTGAGGCGGAACGGCTGCGGGTGCCGCTGGGCCTGTACGTGAAGCACACCCCGGACACGGCGGTGAAGGCCGTCCTGCTGGAGAACGTGGCCGCGCTGATCGGGCTCGTACTGGCGGCGGGCGGCCTGCTGGGGGCGCAGCTGACGGGATCCGGGGCGTACGACGGCGTGGCCTCGCTGCTGATCGGCGCCCTGCTGGTGGCGGTGGCCTGGGAGCTGGGGCGCTCGAACGCGCAGTACCTGATCGGGCGACCGCTGCCCGCCGGGATGCGGGCGGAGGTCCGCGAGGAGCTGCTGACGGTGCCGCACATCGAGGGGGTGCTGGAGCTGACGACCCTGGTGCAGGGCCCCGACGAGGTGCTGATCGCCGCGAAGATCGACTTTCACGACCTGGCGTCGGCCCGCCAGGTGGAGGCGGCCTGCGAGGACGCCGAGGACCAGCTCCGCGAGCGCTTTCCGGCGATCCGCCGCGTCTACCTGGACCCGACGCCCTGGCCGGCGACCGGGCCGACGGCAGGACCCTCGACCGGACCGGCGACCGGGCCGACGGCCGGACCCGCGACCGGACCCGTGGCCGGGCCGACATCCGGGCCCGCAACCGGGCCCGCAACCGGACCGACGACCGGACCGACGACCGGACCGACGTCCGGACCCCCGACCGGGCCGACGGCCGGACCGGCGACCGGACCCGCGTCGGCGCCGCCTCCGGGCCGGGCGGGCCCGGCCGGGCCGGACGGCCCCTGACCGGCCGGGTGGCGGCGGGGTCAGGCGGTGAGGCCGGCCGTCGCGAGGAGGTAGGCGACCATCGGGTCGTAGTAGCGGGGGTCGCGGACGTGGTCGTCCAGCGGGACCGCCACCTGGAGGGTGCCCTCGGCCTCGCCGAGGAAGAGCGCCGGGTCGTTGCAGTCCGCGTACCCGACGGCGTCGAGCCCGCGCTGCGCGGCGCAGCCCGCCCAGCCGTGGTCGGCGACGACCAGGTCCGGCTGCGGGCGGCCCTCCGCCGCGAGGCCGTCCAGGATCGCGGCCATCGGCGCCGGGGAGTGGGTGTGCCACAGCGTGGCCCCGCGCTCCAGCACGGCGATGTCCGCGAACTGCCACACCGACCCCTCGTCGGCGGTCAGCCCCTGCGGGATCCGGACGATCTCGCAGCCCGCGGCGCGCAGGGCGTCGGCGGTGGCGCGGTGGACGTCGAGCAGCCCGCCCGGGTGCCCGGTGGCCAGCAGCACGCGCTGGCGGTCGGACGCGGCCTTGCGCAGCCGGGCGGCCAGCCGGTCCAGGCCCGCGACCGTCAGCTCCGGGTCGATGGTGTCCTGGCCGGAGCGGTGCTCGGGGTCGTCGACGACCCCGCACCGCTCCGCCATGACGGCCAGGACGTCCTGCTCGTCCGTCCAGCGGTCGCCGAGCTCCAGGCCCAGCCAGTAGTGGCGGTCGCCGTTGGCGAGCTTGCGGTAGTGGCTCAGGTTGTTCTCGCGCGGGGTGGCCACCTCCCCCGCGATCCGCGTACGGACGAGGTGTTCGACGAGTTCGGCGCGGCTGGGTACGGGCGTCTCTATCGGCATGCGGCCCATTCTGCCGCCGCTGGGCCGGAGTCGTCCGTTCCGCCCCGGCAGCCGCAGCACCCGCCTCACCCCGACAGCGCCCCGAAGGCGCCGTCGGCGAGCCTGCGCAGCAGGGACTCGGTCGCGTCCCGGCCGAGGACCGCCAGATGCGGGGTGGAGTTCAGCAGCCCGAAGACCGCGTGCACGCAGACCCGTACCTCCGTCTCGCCGACCTGGGGGTGCAGCTCCCGTACGACGGCCACCCACAGTTCCACGTACTGGCGCTGGAGCTGGCGCACCAGCTTGCGGTCGGCCTCGCGCAGCCGGTCCAGCTCCCGGTCGTGGAGGGTGATCAGCGCCCGGTCGTCCAGCGCGAAGTCGATGTGGCCCTCGACGAGGGAGGTCAGCACCTCGCGCGGGTTCCCGCCGGCCTCCTCGACCCGCCGCCGCCCGCCCGTCAGCAGCCGCTCGCTGATGCCCACCAGCAGCTCGGCCAGCATGGCGTCCTTGCCGGCGAAGTGGCGGTACAGACCGGGGCCGCTGATGCCGACCGCGGCCCCTATCTCGTCCACTCCCACGCCGTGGAACCCGCGCTCCGCGAAGAGCCGAGCGGCCTCACGGAGGATCTGCTCGCGACGGGTGGGGGCGGCGGCTCTGGTGCTCATGGGAATCCATTCTAGACAGGGCCGTTAGCGCTCGTTAACCTGGGCGCATACGCGTTAACGGTCATTAACAAGCGTGCACCGAGCAAGGGAGCTCGACCGATGCAGCAGGCACCAGTGCTGACGAGCGCCGCGGACCCGGCGTCCGAGGCCTGGCGGACCAATGAGGCCGCCCACCGCGAGCTCGCCGAGGGCCTGCGCTCCCGGCTCGACGCGGCCCGGCTCGGCGGCGGGGAGAAGGCCCGCGCCCGCCACACCGCCCGCGGGAAGCTGCTTCCCCGCGACCGCGTGGACGCCCTCCTGGACCCCGGGTCCCCCTTCCTGGAGCTGGCCCCGCTGGCCGCCGAGGGGATGTACGGGGGCGCGGCGCCGGCCGCGGGCGTGATCGCGGGCATCGGCCGGGTCAGCGGCCGCGAGTGCGTGATCGTCGCCAACGACGCCACCGTCAAGGGCGGCACGTACTACCCGATGACCGTCAAGAAGCACCTGCGGGCCCAGGAAGTGGCCCTGGAGAACCGTCTCCCCTGCCTCTACCTGGTCGACTCCGGCGGCGCCTTCCTGCCCATGCAGGACGAGGTCTTCCCCGACCGCGAGCACTTCGGCCGCATCTTCTACAACCAGGCCCGCATGTCGGGGGCCGGCATCCCGCAGATCGCCGCCGTCCTCGGCTCCTGCACGGCGGGCGGCGCGTACGTCCCCGCGATGAGCGACGAGGCCGTCATCGTGCGCGGCCAGGGCACCATCTTCCTCGGCGGTCCGCCGCTGGTGAAGGCCGCCACCGGC
Source organism: Streptomyces sp. NPDC004667 (assembly GCF_040609475.1). Lineage (NCBI taxonomy): Bacteria > Bacillati > Actinomycetota > Actinomycetes > Kitasatosporales > Streptomycetaceae > Streptomyces > Streptomyces sp. NPDC004667. The sequence continues at coordinate 24,362 of NZ_JBEXKC010000048.1, forward strand.
GAGGTGGTCACGGCCGAGGAGCTGGGCGGCGGCGAGGTCCACTCCCGCGTCTCGGGAGTGACCGACCACCTCGCCGAGGACGACGCGCACGCGCTGCGGATCGTACGGAACATCGTGGCGACCCTGCCCGACCGCGGGGCCCTGCCCTGGTCGGTCGAGGCGCCCGAGGAGCCCAAGGTCGACCCGTCCGGTCTCTACGGCGCGGTCCCCGTCGACTCCCGGACCCCCTACGACGCCCGCGAGGTCATCTCCCGGATCGTCGACGGCTCCCGCTTCCAGGAGTTCAAGTCCGAGTTCGGCCAGACCCTGGTCACCGGCTTCGCCCGGATCCACGGCCACCCGGTCGGGATCATCGCCAACAACGGCATCCTCTTCTCCGAGTCCGCGCAGAAGGGCGCCCACTTCATCGAGCTGTGCGACCAGCGCGGCATCCCCCTCCTCTTCCTCCAGAACATCTCCGGCTTCATGGTCGGCCGGGACTACGAGGCGGGCGGCATCGCCAAGCACGGCGCCAAGATGGTCACGGCCGTGGCCTGCGCCCGGGTCCCCAAGCTCACGGTGGTCGTCGGCGGCAGCTACGGCGCGGGCAACTACTCGATGTGCGGGCGGGCCTACAGCCCCCGCTTCCTGTGGATGTGGCCCAACGCCAAGATCTCCGTGATGGGCGGGGAGCAGGCCGCCTCCGTCCTGGCCACGGTCAAGCGCGACCAGATCGAGGGCGCGGGCCAGGAGTGGCCCGCCGAGGACGAAGAGGCCTTCAAGGCCCCGGTCCGCGCCCAGTACGAGGAACAGGGCAACGCCTACTACGCCACCGCCCGGCTCTGGGACGACGGGGTCATCGACCCGATGGAGACCCGGCAGGTGCTGGGACTGGCCCTGACCGCGTGCGCGAACGCCCCGCTGGGCGACCCCGCTTTCGGCATCTTCCGTATGTGACGTGATGTGACGTGAGGACCTCTTCGATGTTCAGCACTGTTCTGGTCGCGAACCGGGGCGAGATCGCGGTACGGGTCATCCGCACGCTGCGGCAGCTCGGCATCCGCTCCGTGGCCGTCTTCAGCGACGCCGACGCGGACGCCCGGCACGTACGGGAGGCCGACACGGCCGTCCGGATCGGCCCGGCGGCCGCCACCGAGAGCTACCTGTCGGTGGAGCGGCTCCTGGACGCCGCCCGCCGCACCGGCGCCGAGGCCGTCCACCCCGGCTACGGCTTCCTCGCGGAGAACGCCGGCTTCGCCCGGGCCTGCGCCGACGCCGGGCTGGCCTTCATCGGCCCGCCCGCGAGCGCCATCTCCCTGATGGGCGACAAGATCCGGGCCAAGGAGACGGTGAAGGCGGCGGGCGTGCCCGTGGTCCCCGGCTCCTCCGGAAGCGGTCTCACCGACGCCGAGCTGGTCTCCGCGGCCGAGGAGATCGGCATGCCCGTCCTGCTGAAGCCCTCCGCCGGCGGCGGCGGCAAGGGCATGCGGCTGGTCCGCGACGCGGCCGTGCTGGCCGAGGAGATCGCCGCCGCCCGCCGCGAGGCGAAGTCCTCCTTCGGCGACGACACCCTGCTCGTGGAGCGGTGGGTCGACCGGCCCCGGCACATCGAGATCCAGGTGCTGGCGGACGCGCACGGCAACGTGGTCCACCTCGGGGAGCGCGAGTGCTCCCTCCAGCGGCGCCACCAGAAGGTCATCGAGGAGGCCCCCTCGGTCCTGCTCGACGAGGAGGTCCGTGCGGCGATGGGCGCGGCGGCCGTGGAGGCGGCCCGCAGTTGCGGGTACGTCGGCGCGGGCACCGTGGAGTTCATCGTGCCGGGCGGGGACCCGTCCTCGTACTACTTCATGGAGATGAACACCCGCCTCCAGGTCGAGCACCCGGTGACCGAGCTGATCACGGGCCTGGACCTGGTGGAACAGCAGCTGCGGGTGGCGGCGGGGGCTCCCCTGGGATTCGGGCAGCAGGACGTGCGGCTGACCGGCCACGCCATCGAGGCCCGCGTCTGCGCCGAGGACCCGGCCCGCGGCTTCCTGCCGTCCGGCGGTACGGTCCTGGCCCTGTCGGAGCCGGAGGGCGGGGCGGTGCGCACCGACTCCGGGCTGACGGCCGGCGTGGACACCGGCTCCACCTACGACCCGATGCTGTCGAAGGTCATCGCGTACGGACCCGACCGGGCCTCGGCCCTGCGGTCCCTGCGGGCGGCCCTGGCCGACACCGTGATCCTGGGCGTCCAGACCAACACCGGCTTCCTGCGCAGGCTCCTGGCCCACCCGGACGTGGTCAGCGGGGACCTGGACACGGGTCTGGTCGAACGCGACCTGCAGGCCCTGCTCCCGGAGGGGGTCCCGGCCGAGGTGTACGCGGCGGCCGCGCTGCTGGCGGCGGCCCGGCCCGCCCGGCCGCGGGGCTGGGCCGACCCGTTCGACGCCGCCGACGGCTGGCGCCTGGGCGGGACCCCGGCCTGGACGGTGCACCACTTCCGCCTCCCCGGCCGGGACCCGGTGGAGGTCCGCACCCGCCCGTCCGGGACCGGTACGGAGCTGCTGCTCGCCCCGGACGGCGACGGCCCCGGCGCCTGCGCCACGGGCCGGATCGTGGCCCGCACCGGCGACCTGGTCACCGTCGAACTGGACGGCGTCACGCACCGGTTCAGCCACGCCGCCTCCCCGGAGGGGACCTGGCTCGGCCGCGACGGCGACGCCTGGCACGTGCAGCGGCACGACCCCGTCGCCGCCCTGCTCGGCGGGGCCGGCCGGACCGGCGCCGACACCCTCGCCGCGCCGATGCCCGGCACCGTCACCGTCGTCAAGGTGGCCGTCGGGGACAAGGTGGCGGCGGGCCAGAGCCTGCTGGTCGTCGAGGCGATGAAGATGGAGCACGTCATCTCCGCGCCGCACGCCGGCACCGTCACCGAACTCGACGTCACCCCGGGCACCACCGTCGCCATGGACCAGGTCCTGGCCGTCGTCACCCCGGACGAGGAAGAGGAGGGCGACCGGTGAACGGACTGCCCATGACCGTCCCGGCCCCCGGGCTGCCGGCCCGGGTCCGCATCCACGAGGTCGGCGCCCGCGACGGCCTCCAGAACGAGAAGACGGCCGTACCCACCGCCGTCAAGGCCGAGTTCGTCCACCGCCTCGCCGCCGCCGGTCTGACGACCGTCGAGGCGACCAGCTTCGTGCACCCCAAGTGGGTGCCCCAGCTGGCGGACGCCGAGGAGCTGTTCCCGCAGCTGCGGGACCTGGCCGGGGTGCACCTGCCGGTCCTCGTCCCCAACGAGCGCGGCCTGGACCGCGCGCTGGCGCTCGGCGCGGACCGCATCGCCGTGTTCGGCTCGGCCACCGAGACCTTCGCCTCCCGCAACCTGAACCGGACCGTCGACGGGTCCCTCGCCATGTTCGAGCCCGTCGTGGCCCGCGCCAAGGAGAGCGGGGCGCACGTGCGCGGCTACCTCTCCATGTGCTTCGGCGACCCCTGGGAGGGCCCGGTCCCGGTCCACCAGGTGGTCCGAGTCGCCAAGGCCCTGCTCGACCTCGGCTGCGACGAGCTCAGCCTCGGCGACACCATCGGCGTCGCCACCCCGGGCCACGTCCAGACCCTCCTCAGCGAGCTCAACGAGGAGGGCGTGCCCACCGACCGGATCGGCGTGCACTTCCACGACACCTACGGCCAGGCGCTGTCCAACACCCTCGCCGCGCTCCAGCACGGGGTGACCACCGTCGACGCCTCCGCGGGCGGCCTCGGCGGCTGCCCGTACGCGAAGAGCGCCACCGGCAACCTCGCCACCGAGGACCTGGTGTGGATGCTCGACGGCCTCGGCATCGAGACCGGGGTCGACCTGGCCGCCCTCACCGCCACGAGCGTGTGGATGGCCGAACAGCTGGGCCGTCCCAGCCCCTCCCGTACCGTCCGCGCCCTCTCCCACAAGGAGTAACGAAGATCATGGCCCTCGACCACCGGCTCACCCCCGAGCACGAGGAACTCCGCCGCACCGTCGAGGCGTTCGCCCACGACGTCATCGCCCCGAAGATCGGCGACCTGTACGAGCGCCACGAGTTCCCGTACGAGATCGTCCGCGAGATGGGCCGCATGGGCCTGTTCGGCCTGCCCTTCCCGGAGGAGTACGGCGGCATGGGCGGCGACTACCTCGCCCTCGGCATCGCCCTGGAGGAGCTGGCCCGCGTCGACTCCTCGGTCGCCATCACCCTGGAGGCGGGCGTCTCGCTGGGCGCCATGCCGCTCTACCTCTTCGGCTCCGAGGAGCAGAAGCGGCAGTGGCTGCCCAAGATGTGCTCCGGGGAGGTCCTGGGCGCGTTCGGCCTGACCGAGCCCGGCGCGGGCAGCGACGCCGGCGGCACCCGCACCACCGCCGTCAAGGACGGCGACGAGTGGGTCATCAACGGCTCGAAGTGCTTCATCACCAACTCCGGTACGGACATCACCGGTCTGGTCACCGTCACCGCCGTGACCGGGCGCAAGGCCGACGGCCGTCCGGAGATCTCCTCGATCATCGTCCCGTCGGGCACCCCCGGGTTCACGGTCGCCGCGCCCTACTCCAAGGTCGGCTGGAACTCCTCGGACACCCGCGAGCTGTCCTTCGACGGCGTCCGCGTCCCGCTGGCCAACCTGGTCGGCGACGAGGGCCGCGGCTACGCCCAGTTCCTGCGGATCCTGGACGAGGGCCGCATCGCCATCTCGGCGCTCGCCACGGGCCTCGCGCAGGGCTGCGTGGACGAGTCGGTCAAGTACGCGAAGGAACGACACGCCTTCGGCAAGGCGATCGGCGACAACCAGGCCATCCAGTTCAAGCTGGCGGACATGGAGATGCGCGCGCACATGGCCCGCATCGGCTGGCGCGACGCGGCCTCCCGCCTGGTGGCCGGGGAGCCGTTCAAGAAGGAGGCGGCGATCGCGAAGCTGTACTCCTCGACCGTGGCCGTGGACAACGCCCGTGACGCCACGCAGATCCACGGCGGCTACGGCTTCATGAACGAGTACCCCGTGGCCCGCATGTGGCGGGACTCCAAGATCCTGGAAATCGGTGAGGGCACGAGCGAGGTGCAGCGCATGCTCATCGCCCGCGAGCTGGGCTTCGCCGGCTGACGGACCTCCCGCGACGCGCGGGGAACGGCAAGGGGACCCAAGAAAATTAGGGTCCCCTTACTGTTTTCGGCCAAGGTTAGGCTAACCTTCCCCCGAACGGTCACACCCCCGGTGGCCGCCCCTGCGCGTACGAAAGCGGACATCGACATGCCCAAGCCCGGAACCTCCTTCCTCTCCCGTCGCGGACTCGTCGCCGCGGGCGGCGCCCTCGGCCTCGTCGCGGCGCTCAGCGCCTGCGGCGGCAACACCGGCACGGCGAAGGACGGCGCGGGCGACAAGGGCGGGGCCTCCGCGGCCGCTTCCGGCCCCTGGACGTTCAAGGACGACCTCGGCAAGGACGTCAGCACCAAGTCCACGCCGAAGAACATCGTCGCCTTCACCGGCACGGCCGCCGCCCTCTACGACTACGGCGTCCAGGTCAAGGGCGTGTTCGGCCCGACCAAGCTCGCCGACGGCAAGCCCGACCCGCAGGCCGGCTCCATGGACATCTCCAAGGTCGAGATCCTGGGCAACGTCTACGACGAGTTCAACGTCGAGAAGTACGCGGCCCTGCGGCCCGACGTGCTGCTGACCAACACCTGGGACGGCTCGTACTGGTACGTCCCCGCGGCCTCCAAGGACAAGATCCTGAAGCTGGCCCCGGCCGCCGCGATCGCCACCGGCAGCGACGCCTCGATGGACAAGGCCCTCGCCCGCACGGCGGAGCTCGCCCAGTCCCTCGGCGCCGACCCGAAGAACCAGAAGACCGTCGACGCCAAGGCCCGCTTCGAGGCCGCCGCCGCCAAGGTCCGCGAGGCCACCAAGGCCAACCCGGGCATCAAGGTGCTCGTCGGCTCGGGCGACCCGGACCACCTCTACGTCTCCACCCCGAAGACCTCGGCCGACCTGAAGTACTTCGAGTCCCTCGGCGTGGAGTTCGTGACCCCGGACAACCTCGACCAGGGCAGCGTCTTCTTCGAGAGCCTCAGCTGGGAGAACGCCGCCAAGTACAAGGCCGACGTCATCCTGCTCGACAACCGCACCGGCACCCTGCAGAACGAGCAGCTGACGAAGGAGAAGCCCACCTGGGCCGCGCTGCCCGCCGTCAAGGCCGGCCAGGTCGCCCCGCGCGTGACGGAGCCGATCTACTCGTACGAGAAGTGCGCGCAGCTCCTGGAAGACCTCGCGAAGACCGTCCAGAACGCCAAGAAGGTCAGCTGACCACCGCCGCTCCGGCGAAAATCCCAGGGGGGATCCTCCGCATGACCGCCACCGAATCCGCCGCGCACTTCGGCTTCTTCACGCTCGAAGTCCTGCGCACGCGGCGCCTCGGCCACTCGTTCCTGCGCGTCACCTTCGGCGGGGAGTCCCTCGCCGGCTTCCGGTCGGGGGGCTTCGACCAGAGCCTCTCGCTCTTCCTGCCGCCCGGGCACCGGGAGCACACCGAACTCCCCTCCACCGCCGAGGACACCTGGTTCGCCGAGTGGCGGGGGATGCCGGAGGAGGAGCGGCCCGTGATGCGCTCGTACACCGTGCGCGAGCAGCGGCGCACGCCCGACGGCGCGGACGAGGTCGACATCGACTTCGTCCTGCACGGGGACTCCTCCCCGGCCTCCCGCTGGGCGGGCGGGGCGGTGACCGGCCGCCGGATCATGGCGATCGGCCCGGCCGTCGCGGAGAACAAGTCCGTACGCTTCCAGCCACCCGCGGGCACCGACGCGGTGCTGATGTACGCGGACGAGACGGCCCTGCCGGCCGCCGCGGCGATCCTGGACCGGCTCCCCGCCGGAACCGCGGTGAAGGCCTGGTTCGAGGTCCCGCACGAGGACGACCGGATCGCCCTGGCGACCCGGGCGGACGCGGACGTCACCTGGATCGTGCGCGAGAAGGGCGCCGGGCGGGAACGGACCGAAGAGGTCGTGGAGCGAGTGCGGGCGAGCACGCTGCCCGCCGCCGAGGCCCCGTACGCCTGGATCGCGGGCGAGGCCGGCACCATCCGCGCGGTACGCCGCCACCTGGTGCAGGAACGTTCCGTCGACCGGCGCGCGGTGCGGTTCACCGGCTACTGGCGCCTCGGCGCGAGCGAGGAGCAGCTGCTCGCCGAGGCGTACGCGGGCAAGGCCGCCAGCGAGGACCCCGCGTCCGAGCTGTAGCAACACGCGCGCCACAACCGGCATTTGGGAGAAGGGCCCCGGCAGTCGCCGGGGCCCTTCTCCATTTGGCCGAATGATTAGGTTAGGCTAACCTAATCATTACACCCCACCCGCTTCTCCCCCTGCCCGGAGGAAAGTTGATGCGCTCGCATCTGCTGAACGAGACGACCGCGGACCTCTACCGGCGCTCCGTCACCGAGGGCGTCGACCGCGTCGCCGCCAAACTCGCGACCACGGAACAACCCCACACCGGCATATCCGTCGACGAGCTCGCCCCGGTCATCGCCTCGATCGACCTCGACACCCCGCTGGCCGACACCGCGGCCGCACTCGACGAGCTCGAAGGCGTCTACCTCCGCGACGCGGTCTACTTCCACCACCCCCGCTACCTGGGCCACCTCAACTGCCCGGTGGTCATCCCCGCGGTGGTCGGCGAAGCGGTCCTCTCGGCCGTCAACTCCTCGCTCGACACCTGGGACCAGTCCATCGGCGGCACGCTCATCGAGCGCCGCCTGATCGACTGGACCGCCCGCCGCATCGGCCTGGGCGAGGGCGCCGACGGCATCTTCACCTCCGGTGGCAGCCAGTCGAACTTCCACGCGCTGCTCCTGGCCCGCGACGAGGCCTGCCGCATCGTCATGAAGCGCGCCCTGGACGAGGGCGTCGAGCTCACCAAGGCCGAACTGCTGCCGAAGCTGCGCATCTTCACCTCCGAGGCCAGTCACTTCAGCGTCCAGAAGTCGGCCGCCATGCTCGGCCTCGGCTACGAGGCGGTCATCTCCGTCCCGGTCGACCGCAACCGCCGCATGGACACCTCGGTGCTCGCCCTGGAGCTGGAGAACCTCGCCTCCGAGGGCCTCTTCCCGATGGCCGTCGTCGCCACCGCCGGCACCACCGACTTCGGGTCCATCGACCCGCTCCCCGAGATCGCCCGCCTGGCCTCCGAGCACTCCGCGTGGATGCACGTGGACGCCGCCTACGGCTGCGGACTGCTGGTCTCCCCCACCCGCCGGCACCTCCTCGACGGCATCGAGCGCGCCGACTCGGTCACGGTGGACTACCACAAGTCCTTCTTCCAGCCGGTGAGTTCCAGCGCGATGCTGGTCCGCGACCGCGACACCCTCAAGCACGCCACGTACCACGCGGACTACCTCAACCCGCGCCGGATGGCCGAGGAGCGGATCCCGAACCAGGTGGACAAGTCGATCCAGACCACGCGCCGTTTCGACGCCCTCAAGCTCTGGATGACCCTGCGCGTCATGGGCGCCGACGGCCTCGGCTCGCTCTTCGACGAGGTCATCGACCTGGCCGCGGCCGGCTACGAGGTCATCGAGGCCGACCCGCGCTTCGAGGTCGTCGTCCGCCCGCAGATCTCCACCCTGGTCTTCCGCTACGTCCCCACCGACGGCGAGTACCGCGCGGACCTCCTCGACGAGGCCCAGCTGCACGCCCGCAAGGCCCTGTTCGCCTCCGGTGAGGCCGTCGTGGCCGGCACCAAGGTGGACGGCCGCCAGTACCTGAAGTTCACCCTCCTCAACCCGCAGACCACGACGTCCGACATCGCGGCCGTCCTCGACCTCCTCGCCGCACACGCCGAGCAGTTCCTGGGAGAATCCCTTGCCGTCCACCGTTAAGCCCCGCGACTTCATCGGCATCGGCCTCGGTCCCTTCAACCTGGGACTCGCCTGCCTGACCGCGCCGATCGACGAGCTCGACGGCCTCTTCATCGAGTCGAAGCCGCACTTCGAGTGGCACGCCGGCATGTTCCTCGACGGTGCGCACCTGCAGACGCCGTTCATGTCGGACCTGGTCACCCTCGCCGACCCGACCTCGCCCTTCTCCTTCCTGAACTACCTGAAGGACAAGGACCGGCTGTACTCCTTCTACATCCGGGAGAACTTCTACCCGCTGCGCGCCGAGTACAACGACTACTGCCGCTGGGCCGCCGACCGGCTCGACAACGTCCTGTACTCCACCTCGGTCACCGAGGTCACCTACGACGAGGCCGCCGGTCTCTACGAGGTCCACACGGACAAGGGCGAGACCCACCTCGCCCGCCGCCTGGTCCTGGGCACCGGCACCTCGCCCCACGTCCCGCAGGCCTGCGGGGACCTCGGCGGCGACTTCCTGCACAACTCGGCCTACATGCAGAACAAGGCGGAGCTGCAGAAGAAGAAGTCGATCACCCTGATCGGCTCCGGCCAGAGCGCGGCCGAGATCTACTACGACCTCCTGGCCGAGATCGACGCGTACGGCTACCAGCTGAACTGGGTCACCCGCTCCCCGCGCTTCTTCCCCCTCGAATACACCAAGCTGACGCTGGAGATGACCTCCCCGGAGTACGTGGACTACTTCCACGCCCTCCCGGAGGACACCCGCTACCGCCTGGAGACCCAGCAGAAGAACCTCTTCAAGGGCATCGACGGCGACCTGATCAACGAGATCTTCGACCTGCTCTACCAGAAGAAGATCAGCATGCCGGGCCCCGTCCCGACCACCCTGCTGACCAACACCTCCCTGAACAGCACGGCGTACGACACCACCACGGGCACCTACACCCTGGGGCTGCGCCAGGAGGAACAGGAGCGGGACTTCTCCCTCTCCACCGAGGGCCTGGTGCTCGCCACCGGCTACAAGTACGTCGTACCCCGGTTCCTGGACCCGGTCCGCGACCGGCTGAACTTCGACGGCCACGGCCGCCTCGACGCGGGCCGCAACTACAGCGTGGACACGACCGGCCGGGGCGTCTACCTCCAGAACGGCACGACCCACAACCACTCCATCACCTCGCCCGACCTGGGCATGGCCGCGTACCGCAACGCGTACATCGTCGGTGAGCTGCTCGGCCGCGAGTACTACAAGGTCGAGAAGTCCATCGCGTTCCAGCAGTTCGCGGCCCCGGAAGGCACGCACGCATGAGCACCACCACCGAGATCCTCTTCACCCGCACCGACGCCGTCCTCGGGACCTTCGCGATCCGTCCCCTGGACCCGTTCGCCGACGCGGAGCTGCTGCACGGCTGGGTCACCGACCCGAAGGCCGCGTTCTGGATGATGCAGGACGCCACCCTCACCGAGGTGGAGCGCGAGTACGTGCGCATCACCACGCACGAGCACCACCAGGCCTTCATCGGCCTGCACGAGGGCCGGCCCGCCTTCCTCATGGAGAGCTACGACCCGGCGCACCTGGAGCTGGTCGGCCTGTACGACGCCGAGCCCGGCGACGTCGGCATGCACTTCCTGGTCGCCCCGACCGACACCCCGGTCAGCGGGTTCACCCGCGCCGTGATCACCACGGTGATGGCCTCGCTCTTCGCCGACCCGGCGAACCGCCGCGTCGTCGTCGAGCCGGACGTCCGCAACAAGGCCGTCCACGCCCTCAACGAGGCCGTCGGCTTCGTCCCCGAGCGCGAGGTCGTCAAGCCGGAGAAGACCGCCCTGCTCAGCTTCTGCACCCGCGAGCAGTTCGAGGCCACCCAGCAGGAGTCGATATGAGCCTGTCCGACGCCATCTCCCACCTCTCCCCGGAGCTGTGGGCCCGCGCGAACCGCGCCCTGGTCCGCAAGGCACTCGCCGAGTTCTCCCACGAGCGCCTGCTGACCCCGAAGCTCCTGGACTCGGGCCTGTACTCGGTCCTCAGCGACGACGCCACCGTCGAGTACCGCTTCGCCGCGACCCTCCACGCGCTGGACCACTGGTCGGTGGACGAGGAGTCCATCACCCGCCACCGTGACGGCGGGCCGGCCGAGCTGGACGCCCTCGACTTCCACATCGAGCTCCGGGAGACCCTGGGCCTGAGCGCGGAGGTCCTCCCCGTCTACCTGGAGGAGATCTCCTCCACCCTGGCGGGCTCGGGCTACAAGTACACGAAGCCGCAGGTCTCCTCCGCCGTCCTCGCGAAGTCCTCCTTCCAGGACATCGAGACCGGCATGACCGAGGGCCACCCCTGCTTCGTCGCCAACAACGGCCGTCTCGGCTTCGGCGTGCACGAGTACCTCTCGTACGCCCCGGAGACCGCGAGCCCGGTCCACCTGGTGTGGGTCGCCGCCCGCAGGGACGTGTCCACCTTCACGGCGGGCGCGGGCCTGGACTACGACGCCTTCGTCCGCGAGGAGCTCGGCGAGGACGCCCTCACGCTCTTCTCGGCGAAGATGGCCTCCCTCGGCCTGGACCTCGCGGACTACCACCTGCTGCCCGTGCACCCCTGGCAGTGGTGGAACAAGACCACGGTCACCTTCGCCGCCGAGATCGCCAACCGCCGCCTGGTCCTGCTGGGCGAGGGCTCCGACGCCTACCTGGCGCAGCAGTCGATCCGCACCTTCTTCAACACCACCACCCCCACGAAGCACTACGTGAAGACCGCCATCTCGGTCCTCAACATGGGCTTCATGCGCGGCCTTTCGGCGGCGTACATGGAGGCCACCCCGGCCATCAACGACTGGCTGCACCAGCTGATCGAGAACGACGAGGTCCTGCGGTCCGTCGACTTCTCGATCATCCGCGAGCGCGCCGCGATCGGCTACCACCACCGCCAGTACGAGCGCGCGACGGACCGCTACTCCCCGTACCGCAAGATGCTCGCCGCGCTGTGGCGCGAGTCCCCGGTGAACTTCGTCGAGGGCGACGAGCGGCTGGCGACGATGGCCTCCCTCCTGCACGTGGACGCGGACGGCAAGTCGTTCGTCGGCGCCCTGATCGAGGAGTCGGGCCTCACCCCGGCCGAGTGGCTGGCCTCCTACCTCCGGGCCTACCTCGTCCCGCTCCTGCACTGCTTCTACCAGTACGACCTCGCGTACATGCCGCACGGCGAGAACACCATCCTGGTCATCAAGGACGGCGTCGTCCAGCGAGCGATCTTCAAGGACATCGCCGAGGAGATCGTGGTCATGGACGCGGACGCGGTCCTGCCGCCCGCGGTCGAGCGGGTCCGGGCGGACATCCCGGAGGACATGAAGCTGCTGTCGGTCTTCACGGACGTCTTCGACTGCTTCTTCCGCTTCCTCGGCCCGATCCTCGCCACCGAGGGCATCTGCGAGGAGGACACCTTCTGGAAGGCCGTGGCCGACTGCGCCCACGCCTACCAGGACTCGGTCCCGGCCCTCGCTGACCGCTTCGAGCGCTACGACCTCTTCGCGCCGGAGTTCCAGCTGTCCTGCCTCAACCGCCTGCAGCTGCGCAACAACAAGCAGATGGTCGACCTCGCCGACCCGTCGGCGGCCCTCCAGCTGATCGGCACCCTCAAGAACCCCGTCGCGCCCTTCACCCGGCGCTGACGGCCCCGGGCCGGCACTCCCCGAACACGGTCCCTTCGGGGAGTGCCGGGCCTGCTACCGGGCGGCAGCCAGCCGCGCGAACACCAGCTCCAGCACGCCGACGGTGTCCAGCCGCGCCAGGCCACCGGTCATGCCGTCCAGGAACACGACGCTGCCGTTGTGGTTGTGCGCGTACAGCAGGTGCCCGCTGACCTCGGTGCCGCCGATCACCCGCCGCACCCACACGACGCCCTGGGTGTCAGGCCCGGTCTCCTCGGCCCGCCGGATCACCTCGTCCCAGCTCCCGCAGCGGATCTGCTCGGAGGTCGGGAAGTACCGCTTGAGCAGCAGCTCCCACCACCCCGGCGCCTCGTGCGCGGGCTGCCACGGCAACGGCGTCGACGGCGCCCCGGCGATGGCGGCGGCCACGGTCACGACACACCCGCGCGAGTTCAACCGCCGCGCCTGGACCTCGGGGTCCCGCCTCTCGGGGGCCTGCGTGTACGCGGCCACGTCGCCCCACGGATCGTTGGAGGCGGGGTGGAAGGGCGTCCCCGGCCGCTTGGGCACGACCAGGGAGGCGGCCAGCATCGGCGTCCGCGGATACCCCGGCTGCTCAGTGGTCCGGCAGGCGAACAGCCACGTCCCCGCGTCCTCGGCGATCGGCTCGATGCCCACCAGCTCGACGAGCCCGTGGTACGTGTCGAGAAGCCACTGCAATGCCTTCTGCCACGGCTCGGCCTTGTTCGTCTTGCCCCTGCCCGCCGTGTCCCAGCCGCCGTGGCGCACATAAGCGAAGTACTCGTCGAGCGGCAGGTGGGTCGGGGGAAAGCGCACGGCCGCCCCGTCCTTCGGCACGAGTACCGCCTTCTCCATGGGCCCCACCCACGGATCCCCGGCATCGATGCTCTCCTGGGAGTCGATCCTGATGATCCAGGCCAGCTCGTTCTCTTCGCTGAGTTCCGGCTGTACGACAAGCGTCCAGGGGCCGTGTGCGAACGCCTGCTCGAGATAGGGCCTGGCCGCCTCGACGGCCTCGTTCAACGTGAGCATTTCTGATCCCTGACGGCGCTATTTGTAGGGGACATGGGCGATTTCTCTGATGTTCACCGTTTCGAGCTTGGCGAGCGTGCCGGTTTGCCCGTCCAAGAACACGACCCCATGAGGGGTATTCACGGCGTTGAAGACATGGCCCGGAACTCCATGACGAGAGATGGCGACCACACTGCGCGATCCCTCACCCCGCATCTCAAGGTCCTTGATGATGTCGTCATAGCTGTCCACGACCTTCTTCGCGCTCGGTTCCACCCCGAGCTCCTTGTACGGTATGTCACCCGCTTGGGTCTTCGGCGCGGCCGAAACCTCTATGCCGTCCAACCGCCGGTCGAGAGTTACGACGTTGTGCGTGCAGTTGTACTCATAGCCGGGCTGGTGCGTGTTGTTCATGTCGTTCAACCACGGGTACTCCTCGTCGATGAACCTCTGAGCGTCTTCAATGGCGACGGAGTCGGCATGGATCGCGTTCCGCTCCGTCACCCCCTTCGCCGGCTGCGCCAGGTGGGACCAGGCGGACGGCTTCGCCGCCGCCGTCTCCGCGACGCGGACCCCCGTACGGGCACCGCCCATGCCCTTCGTCCCGATGAGTTCCGGGAGGAGGCGGCCGAGGCCTTCGCTGGGGTCGTCCTTGAAGGGGTCGATCAGCCCGGCAGGGACGCGTTCGGGGTGGGCGGCGGTGGAGACGAGGCCCGCCAGGGTCATGTTGACGTGCTGCGCGTACTCCGCGGGGTGGGTGAGGTTGTACGGGTCGTAGGGATTGAGGCCCCGGGCGAAGTCGAGCATGCCCGCGGTGCCCTTGACCGCGCCGCCCACTACGTGGTTCAGCTCGACGACCTGCCCGGCCTCGTAGTCGAGGAAGCTGCCCCAGGCCCGGTCCGAGGCCGACGGCAGGGCCGGGGCCTTCTCGGTGGCCGCGTCGATGGCCCGCTGCGCGGCGCCGGCGGCGTCGTCGCGCTGCCGGCGGGCCTCGGCAAGGATCTCCTGGGCACTGTCACGGGCCTCGGCGCCCGGGTCGGCGCCCGGCGAAGGGCACGGACCCGGGTCACGCCCGGCCTTGGCGGCGGCTTCGTAGGCGTCGGCCTTCGCCCTGTAGGCATCGGCGGCCTCCTTCGACGCCTTCACTCCCCGCTGGTAGAGGTCGATGGCCTGCTGCGCCTGCTTCTGCGCCCAGTCCACCGTCTCCGCGAAGTGCGTGAGGGCGCCCGCCGCCGCCTGGCAGGCGTCGGAGGCGTGGAGCCAGTCCGTGGGATGCATCGCGAACTTTTCGCGGAACGCGTCGGCCGCGGCCCCCTTCCAGTGGCTGGAGTCCAGGGCCTTCATCCCCTGACCGACCCGGTCGAACGCGGCCTGGAAGTCGGTGAGGTGCTTCGCCGACTCCCGGATCGCCGACGGCTTGCCGTGGACCAGCTCGTTCGCCTGCTGCGACTGGCCGAGCTGCTGCTCGCCCACCGAGACGCCCAGGTCCGAGGCGACGTCGTCGCCCCAGTCGTCGACCTTGTCCGCCCAGCCGTGCGCGCCCACCTGGTCCAGGACGTCGCCGACGCCGTGGGCGGCCTTGTCGACGCCCTCGCCCACCGCCTTCTTGGCGGAGTCCCAGCCGTCCTCCAGCTTGCCCAGGCCCCGGTCGACCAGCCCGCCCCAGTCCGGCATCAGCGCTCACCGCCACCGCGGGGTTCGGGCGCGGGTCCGAGCATGTCGTCGACGGTCTTGTCCATCTCGTCGCGCAGACCGGCGCCGTCGATGATCTGGTTGGGCAGGAAGATGTGGGAGCTGTTCACGTCCCGCACCGTGCCCTTCCAGGTCTCCTTGATGTTCTCGTTCGCCTTCTCGGAGGACTCCACGCTGTAGTCCGCGTCCCTGACCTGCGTGTACGGATTGTCGGCCAGGACCGCGCCCCAGTCCTTCCCCGTGATGTCGTCCTCGGACGCGTACGGATTGCCCATCCCCGCGTTCACCAGCACCTTGAAGCTCCCCTGGAGGTACTGGTCCTGCTCGTGCAGGGCGCCGGCCGACAGGCCGACCTTCGCGGCGAAGTCGTTGCCCTGTTGGACGAGGGAACGCACCCCCCACTCCCACCGCTGACAGAACGACCCGAGGGAGGAGGTCAGGCCGTCGTGCCCGGTCTCCATGCCCGACAGCGACAGGTCGGAGAAGCCCCGCCCCATGCTGGCCGAGCCGACCATCCCCAGTTCCTTCAGCTCCGCCAGCGTCTGCGTGATCCCCTGCGCTATCTGACCCAGTGCCTGCTTCGACACGTCCAGATCGGCCCCGTCCCCGCTCACACCGCCACCTCCCCGTCCAGTGCCACGGCATCCGGCACGATCCCGCGCACCGGCGGGAACACCGCGCCGTCGGGCCCGGCCGCGTCCAACGCCGCCCCGCACGGGAAGTCCAGTGCCGGGACCACCTCGTCCAACAGGCGGGCGCCGGCCACCCGCCGGTACGGCCACTCCCGCTCGGCCTCGCCGCGCGCCTCGGCGAAGCGGGCCAAGGCATCCTCGTCCGAGAACGCGCAGATCCAGTCCAGACCGCCCAGCTCGGCGGTCCACAGCCCGCCCCGCTCGTCCAGCGGCACCAGCACCACCCGGCCGCGGAACTCCGCCGCCCGCGCCCCGGCCGCCTCGTGTGCCACGTCGCGCGGATCCGTCCGGACCCCGGCGGGCGCCGGCGCCCCGGCGGGCTTCGGCGCTTCCGCGGGCGGTGATGCCGCTCGTGCGGCCGCCGCGGCGCGTAGTTGCGCCCACTCTTCGTCGAACCCCACCCGGAGCTACCCCTCTTGCCGTCCGCCGACGGGCCTCACGGCCCATCAGATCGTCGCACGGACGGCGACGAACCCGCCCCGGCTACTCCCAGGGCACCTCCGGAGCCCGGTAGTAGGCGATCTCCTGGGCGTCCAGGCGGGGGGCCTGGGCCGCCAGGCGTTCGCGGTACGCCGGCCAGTCGAGGGCGCTCGCCGGGGACCAGCCCAGTTCCGCCAGGCCCAGGACGCGGGGGAAGGCCAGCAGTTCCCAGTCGGAGCGGTTCGCGACGGTCTCCGTCCACAGCGGGGCCTCGACCCCGAGGACGGCGGACTCCGGGAGGCCCGGGAGGTAGGAGCCCGGGTTCCAGGAGTAGGAGCGCTGCACCGGGACGTAGCCCGCCCAGGCCAGGCCCGGCTTCGTCGCCGTGTCGTACTTCATGTCCAGGTAGGCGTGGTCGGCCGGCGAGAGGATCACCGGGTGGCCGGACTTCCCCGCCGCCACGACCGCCGCCTTCTCGGCGGCGGCCGTCCTGTCGTGGCCCCAGTACTGGAGCACCGCGCCCGGCGCCGGGCGGGCCGACGCGAGCTGGTGCCAGGCCACCACCGTCTTGCCGTGCTTCGCCACCACCTGCTGGGCCCGGTCCATGAAGGCCGCGTAGTCCGCCGCCGGGGTGGAGTGGGCCTCGTCGCCGCCGATGTGCAGGTAGCGGCCGGGGGTCAGCTCCGCGAGCTCGCCGAGGACCTGGTCGATGAACTCGTAGGTCCGCTCCTTGCCCACGCACAGCGAGCTGAAGCCGACCTTGATCCCGGTGTAGCGCTCCGGGGCCTTCCCGTCGCAGGTCAGCTCCGGGTAGGAGGCGAGCGCCGCGTTCACGTGGCCGGGCATGTCGATCTCCGGGACCACGTCCACGTACCGCTCGGCCGCGTACGCCACCAGGTCCCGGTACTCCTCCTTGGTCCAGTGGCCGCCGGGCCCTCCGCCGACCTCGCTCGCGCCCCCGTACTCCGCGAGCCGGGGCCAGGAGTCGATCGCGAGCCGCCAGCCCTGGTCGTCCGTGAGGTGCAGGTGCAGGGTGTTGATCTTGTACTGGGCGAGCTGGTCGACGTACCGCTTCACCTGCTCCACCGGGAAGTGGTGGCGGGCCACGTCCACCATCGCCCCCCGGTACGCGAACCGCGGGACGTCCACCACCGTCCCGCCGGGCACGCCGCCCGCGCCCCGGACCGGCACCAGCTGGCGCAGCGTCTGCCCCGCGTGGAAGAGCCCGGCCGGGGTGCGGGCGGTCAGGGTGATCCCGGCGGCGGTGGTGCGCAGCCGGTAGCCCTCCGCGCCGAGTTCCGCGTCCCCGGGGTCGAGCCGCAGCCGGACCCCGTCCCCGTCCTCGCCGTCGACCACCGGCAGCGGCAGCCCGCCGGGCCCGCGCAGCTGCTCCGCGAGGAGCTCGCCGACCCGCCGGACCTCCTCCGGCGCGCCCACGCCCGTACGGATCACCGTGCCGGCCCCGAAGACGTACGGGGCGCCTTCGGCCCGCGCGGAGGCGGGCGCGGGCAGGAGCCGTTCGTAGGGGGCGAGGGCGGCGGGGCGGCGGGTGGCCTTGGCGTCGTCGCCGTGGGCCGCGGTGCAGGAGACGACCGCCCCGAGGGCGAGGAGGGTGCCGAGCGTGCGTCGCAGGACTCTCATGCGCCCAGGTATAGGCCAACCGGCCCTGGAATGCCGGTGGGAGAATCCCCGCATGGCGGAAATCATCCAGAAGGACGGCACTTGGACGTTCGACGGGGACGCGGTGCGCATCGTGCCGGGCCGCGACAAGGGGGTGGGCCTGCTCCGGCAGCACCTCGGCGAGGTGGTCGTACCGCTGCGGGCCGTCGCGGGGGTCAGTCACGAGCCGGGCCGCAGGGCGGGCCGGCTGCGGCTGCGGCTGCGGGACGGGGCGGACCCGCTGCTGCAGGTGACGGGAGGGCGGCTGCCGGAGTCCTCGGACCCCTACCTCCTGACGGTGGAACCGGACCGGACCGGGGTCGCGGAGTACTTCGTCGACGAGCTGCGCAACGCCCTGCTGCTGGACCAGGTCGATCCCGGCCCCTCGGACGCCTACCTGCTGCCGGGGCCCGCCGTCCCGATCTCGGTCGGCGCGGGTGACGGCTCGGTGACCTTCGACGGCGACCGGGTCGTGCTGGACTGGAACTGGACGACGGAGGAGGCGAAGCGTTCCGGCGGACCGAGGGAGTTCCGCCTCGGCGACGTGCGGTCGGTGGAGTGGACGCCGTCCAGGGGGCTGGAGAACGGCTGGCTGCGGTTCACCCTGACGGGTGTCACGGCGGCGGCCGCGCCCAAGTACGACCCGCACACCCTGGAGCTCTTCGGTTTCAAGAAGGACCCCCTGATGGCGCTGGTCGCGGCGGCCGTGGCGGTGCGGATCCCGCACCCGGCGGCGCCCGCGCCCGCGGCGCTGCCGCTGTCCGAGGCGCGCGCGGCCCTGGCGGGCGAGCCGGTGGACCACGACACCCTGCTGCGGCGCCTGCGCGAGCTGGGCGAGCTGCACCGGACGGGGATCCTGACCGCCGAGGAGTTCAGCGCCGCGAAGGCCGCCATTTTGGGCCGTTTCTGACCGACCCCGACCGGAATTACCCATTCCTCTGGTCCAGACCAGCTGGACCCTGCCCGATTCCGGGCAGGATCTTTGCGTTCCGGCCCTTGGACCGTCAATATCTACAGGTGCTCGACCGCCGCCCGTCCCATGACGACCTCGTCGACCACCTGGTGCGCAGCACCGCGCTGCAGCGCGGAGAGGCCGCCCGGGTGGTGCTCGACGTGCTCGCGTACTTCGACGAGACGACCGAGGAGTTCGTCCGTCGTCGTCACCGCGAGCTCCAGTCGGGCGGCGCGGTCAACGCGGAGATCTTCGAACGGATCGCCGCCGAACTGCCGCACCGCGCCGTGGCGCCCCCGGAGCTCTCGCTCCGGCAGCTGCGCCGCATCGTCTACGGCTGAGACACCGGACGATCGGACGACCGGGACGGCGCAGGGCACGGACAGCGAACTACAGGAGGGGCAATACCGTATGTGCGGAATCGTGGGTTACATCGGCAAGCGCGACGTGGCACCGCTGCTGCTGGAGGGTCTGCAGCGGCTGGAGTACCGGGGCTACGACTCGGCGGGCATCGTCGTCAACAGCCCGAAGGCCTCGGCGCTGAAGATGGTCAAGGCCAAGGGCCGGGTCCGCGAGCTGGAGTCCCGCGTCCCCAAGCGGTTCGCCGGCACCACCGGCATCGCCCACACCCGCTGGGCCACCCACGGCGCCCCGAGCGACATCAACTCGCACCCGCACCTGGACCCCGAGAACAAGGTCGCCGTCGTCCACAACGGCATCGTCGACAACGCCGACGAGCTGCGCGCCAAGCTGGTGGCGGACGGCGTCGTCTTCGTCTCCGACACCGACACCGAGGTGATCACCCACCTGATCGCCCGCTCCCAGGCCGACAGCCTGGAGGAGAAGGTCCGCGAGGCGCTCAAGGTCATCGAGGGCACCTACGGCATCGCCGTGATGCACGCCGACTTCGCCGACCGCATCGTCGTCGCCCGCAACGGCTCCCCCGTCATCCTCGGCATCGGCGAGAAGGAGATGCTCGTCGCCTCCGACGTCGCCGCGCTGATCGCCCACACCCGCCAGGTCGTGACCCTCAACGACGGCGAGATGGCCACCCTCAAGGCCGACGACTTCCGCACCTACACCACCAGCGGTACGAAGACCACCTCCACCCCGGAGACCGTGGAGTGGGAGGCCGCCTCCTACGACATGGGCGGCCACGACACGTACATGCACAAGGAGATCTCCGAGCAGCCCGACGCGGTCGACCGCGTGCTGCGCGGCCGGATCGACGACCGCTTCAACACCGTGCACCTGGGCGGCCTGAACCTGGACCCGCGCGAGGCGCGCGGCATCCGCCGGGTCAAAATCCTGGGCTGCGGCACCTCCTACCACGCGGGCCTGATCGGCGCCGGCCTCATCGAGAGCATGGCCCGCATCCCCGCGGACGCCGAGCCGGCCTCCGAGTTCCGCTACCGCAACCCGGTCGTGGACCCCGACACCCTCTACATCGCCGTCTCCCAGTCCGGTGAGACGTACGACGTGCTCGCGGCCGTGCAGGAGCTCAAGCGCAAGGGCGCCCGCGTCCTCGGCGTGGTCAACGTGGTCGGTTCCGCGATCGCCCGCGAGGCCGACGGCGGCGTGTACGTGCACGCCGGCCCCGAGGTCTGCGTCGTCTCCACCAAGTGCTTCACCAACACGGTCGTGGCCTTCGCGCTGCTCGCCGTGCACCTGGGCCGGATCCGGGACCTGTCGGTCACCGACGGCAAGCGCATCATCGAGGGCCTGCGCAAGCTGCCCGCGCAGATCCAGGAGATCCTCGAAGGCGAAGAGGACATCAAGAAGCTGGCGGCCGAGTACGCCGAGGCCAAGTCGATGATGTTCATCGGCCGGGTCCGCGGCTACCCGGTGGCCCTGGAGGCCTCCCTCAAGCTGAAGGAGATCTCCTACATCCACGCCGAGGCCTACCCGGCCTCCGAGCTCAAGCACGGCCCGCTCGCCCTCATCGAGCCCGCCATGCCGACGGTCGCGATCGTCCCCGACGACGACCTGCTGGAGAAGAACCGCGCGGCGCTGGAGGAGATCAAGGCCCGCAGCGGCCGCATCCTCGCGGTCGCCCACCGCGAGCAGGAGAAGGCCGACCACACCATCCTCGTGCCCAAGAACGAGGACGAGCTGGACCCGATCCTGATGGGCATCCCGCTCCAGCTGCTGGCTTACCACACCGCCCTGGCCCTGGGCCGGGACATCGACAAGCCGCGCAACCTGGCGAAGTCGGTCACCGTCGAGTAGTCGGACCGCCACCACCACGGCACGCGCGAAGCGGCCCCCGGGGAGCATTCCCCGGGGGCCGCTTCCGCGCGTACGGTGCCCGGCCGCTCAGCCCGCGGCGACCGCGCCGCTGCCGGAGGCCTTGCCGAGCGCCGTCGGCCAGTGCGCCAGCGCGGCGGTGGCCCCGTACCAGGCCAGCAGCCCGGAGAGCGCCGCCACCCAGCCGGCCGCCTTGCCGAGCCCGTCGCCGCCGGCGAAGGCGCCTATCGCGAGGAGCACCAGGGAGAGGGTGAGCAGGGCGTAGACGCCCTGGCCGAACAGTCCGCTCGCCGCGCTCACGGTGAGCGTCAGCGCGAGCAGCGCGAACAGGACGAGGAACAGGCCCGCCGCATGTGCTGAAACCTTTCCGTCGGCGCCGCCGGCCCAGGTGAACCAGAAGGCCCCGAGGCCCGCGAACGCCGTGCCGTTGAAGCCGTTGCCACCCCGGAATTCGAGGAGTCCGAGGACGAACAGGGCGAGACCGCCGACGTACATGGCGAGCGACACGGAGTCGGCCACGGTCACGCCGCTGACGACGCCCGTGTGGCCGATACCGAACGCGAGAAGGGTGAGCCCCAGGGCGATGTTCCCCAGGGTCGAGGTCGAGGCCGTGCTTCCCGCAGAGACACCGTTGTCCACGGCGGGCTCCCTTCGATCTGCAGTTGTTTGCTGCGTCCCAGCAGCATTTATCTACCCTTTACAAGAGGGTTCACAACCGCACAACCGACGTACAGAGGGTTACGGAATGACAACGACGGGTCGCTGCGCCCGCTTGGCCAGCCGGCCCGCCACCGAGCCGAAGATCCGGCCGACGATCCCGTGCGTGGAGCCGACCACGATGGCGTCGGCCGAGTACTCGCGGCCGACCTCCTCCAGCTCGTGGCAGATGTCCCCGCCGCGCTCGACCAGGATCCACGGCACCTCGGACAGGTAGTCGGCACAGGCCAGCTCCAGCCCCAGCACCTCGGTGCGGTGATCCGGCACGTCCACGAAGACGGGTGGCTCGCAGCCCGCCCACACGGTGGTGGGGAGCCGGTTGGCCACGTGCACGATGATCAGACCGGAGCCCGAGCGCCGGGCCATTCCGATCGCGTACGCGAGGGCTCGCTCACTGGACGTGGAGCCGTCGAAGCCCACCACCACGCCGTGCCGGAAGGCCGGGTCGCAGGGGAGTCGGGTCTGTTCCACCGCGCGCAGGTCGCTCGATACGGAATCGGCGAGGGGTTTGCGCTTGCGGTCCGCGGGTTCGGAGAATTCGTGACCGGCCATGGGTGTCTCGGTGAAGAGTCCTCGGGGGAAGCGACAGGGGCGATTTCGACGACGCAGGTGTGTGACGACGCAGGTTTTTGACGACGCGGGTTTTTGACGACGCAGGGTGACGGAGCTCTGTCCGGGAAGCATCTTCCCAGGCCCTTACCCACCAGGGTACGGCGACACTCCTGTCCTGCACAGGGCATGCCGCCCTTGGAGAGCGTCCCAGGGAGCATGCCGGAGCGACGGCGCCTTGGCAATGGCGGCTGTCCCCTACAGCCAGTGACGAGAGGCCCGCGCGCCACCCGTGCGCGCAGTGACCGAGCCGTGCGACGAGGCGTTGGACAGACGTCCGACCGTCCAGGAAGAGCCCGCAGGGAGTACGCCGTGCCCGGCCATCCGGTTCACCCCGTCCAGCCCGTCCAGCCCGCTCCGCCGACGCAGTCCCTCCCGTCCCCCCACTCCGCCGCCGGGTCTCACGCGCCCTCCGTTCTTCACCCGTCCGTGCGGTCCGCCGGGCGCGCCCCTGACGACCCGGCGGGTGACGTGGTGCGCTGGGCCGCCTTCAGCTGCCTCCTCGTCCCCGTCGTCCTGGTCGTCTACGGGACCTCCTACGGCGGGGCCGCCGTGGCGACGCTGGGGCTGGCCGCCGTCACCGCCGCCTGCCGGGTGCTGCTGAGGCACTCGGAGAAGGCGGAGCGGGCCGCCGCGCGGGTGCGCTCGGAGGATCCGCTTCCGCTCGGCCACCGGGGCCGGCACTCGCGCAGCGGGGCCGGTTCGCACCGCGGTTGCCACGGTTCCGGCGCCCTCTCCCCTCACGACTGACCGGTTCGCACGTACACACCCGCTTGTTTTCAGCCAACTTCCGGACCGGGTGCCCCCCTTGCCGGAATGTCCCCCCAACCCCCCTACCACCAGCGACTACACGCCTCGGGGGGCGCCGAGACCCTACGGGTACTGGCCATGGCCGGGCGGCGAGCTTCCCACCCGGGTAGCGGAGTGGAACGCTTCCTGATCGAATGCTTTTCGCCAAGTTGCCAAGTCGACATAGCGCTGCGTGCTGAACTTGTCACGCCGACACCACGGGACGCAGTAGATTCGATCATGTATTTACGGCGGGGGATCCACGTGCAAGGCCGAGGGGAAACGTGCAGGTGCGACCAGACCAAGGAGTCGCGACACCCAAGGGGGGCTTAGCGCCATGAGCCAGGATTCCACCGCCGCAGTCGTCGCCGACGCGGGCCGGAAGCTCGCGGGGCGTCGCCGCAGGGAGATCGTCGCCGTGCTGCTGTTCAGCGGCGGGCCGATCTTCGAGAGTTCCATTCCACTTTCCGTGTTCGGCATCGACCGGCAGGACGCGGGAGTTCCACGCTATCGACTGCTCGTGTGCGCCGGGGAGGACGGTCCGCTGCGGACCACCGGCGGACTCGAACTGACCGCGCCGTACGGGTTGGAGGCGATCGCCCGGGCAGGCACGGTCGTCGTTCCGGCCTGGCGCTCCATCACTTCACCGCCGCCGCCGGAGGCCCTGGACGCACTGCGTCTGGCGCACGAGGAGGGGGCCCGGATCGTCGGCCTGTGCACGGGAGCGTTCGTGCTCGCCGCCGCCGGGCTGCTGGACGGCCGGCCCGCGACGACGCACTGGATGTACGCGCCGACGCTGGCCAAGCGCTACCCGTCCGTCCACGTCGACCCGCGCGAGCTGTTCGTCGACGACGGCGACGTGCTGACGTCCGCGGGCACCGCGGCCGGAATCGACCTGTGCCTGCACATCGTGCGCACGGACCACGGCAGCGAGGCGGCCGGGGCACTGGCCCGCCGGCTCGTCGTCCCGCCGCGCCGCACGGGAGGCCAGGAGCGCTACCTCGACCGGTCGCTGCCCGAGGAGATCGGCGCGGACCCGCTCGCCGAGGTCGTCGCCTGGGCACTGGAACACCTCCACGAGCAGTTCGACGTGGAGACGCTGGCCGCCCGCGCCTACATGAGCAGGCGCACCTTCGACCGGCGGTTCCGCTCGCTCACCGGCAGCGCGCCGCTCCAGTGGCTGATCACCCAGCGGGTGCTCCAGGCACAGCGGCTGCTGGAGACCTCCGACTACTCGGTCGACGAGGTCGCCGGACGCTGCGGGTTCCGTTCCCCCGTCGCGCTGCGCGGGCACTTCCGCCGGCAGCTGGGGTCCTCCCCGGCCGCCTACCGCTCCGCCTACCGGGCGCGCCGGCCGCAGGCCGACGTGTCCCCGGTGTCCGAGCTCTCGGGCGGTCCGCTGCCGCACCAGCGCACACCGCAGCCCCAGCGGGCGGCGGCGGCCCTGGCCGCCTCCGGTCCGAGCGTGACGGAGCTGTACTCCCCGGGACGGGTCCTGCGCGAGCACGCGTAGCGACCACTCCCGGCACCGCCTGACGAAGGTCCCCCACATCGGCCGAGCACCAATGTGGGGGACCTTCGGCATAAGGTGGGGCGCATGAACGATCGCATGGTGTGGATCGACTGCGAGATGACCGGGCTCTCGTTGACGGACGACGCACTTATCGAGGTGGCCGCACTGGTCACCGACTCGGAACTCAACGTGCTCGGCGAAGGCGTGGACATCGTGATCCGCCCGCCGGACCGGGCCCTGGAGACCATGCCGGACGTGGTGCGCGAGATGCACACCGCCTCCGGTCTGCTCGACGAGCTGGCCGCCGGCACCACCCTGGCCGACGCCGAGGCCCAGGTCCTCGCGTACGTACGCGAGCACGTCAAGGAGCCGCGCAAGGCGCCGCTGTGCGGCAACTCTGTCGGCACCGACCGCGGATTCCTGCTGCGCGACATGGCCGCGCTGGAGGGCTACCTGCACTACCGGATCGTGGACGTCTCCTCGGTCAAGGAGCTGGCGCGCCGCTGGTACCCGCGGGCGTACTTCAACAGCCCGCCGAAGAACGGCAACCACCGGGCGCTCGCGGACATCAAGGAGTCCATCGCCGAGCTGCGCTACTACCGGGAGGCCGTCTTCGTACCGCAGCCCGGACCCGACTCGGACACCGCCCGCACCATCGCCGCCAAGCACGTGGTGGCGGGCGAGTAGGACCCCCGGAGAGGGGTGCGGGAAAAGGGTGGAGCGAGCACCCTCCCGGACCCTGTACCCTTTTCTTCGGCCGGTCGTTCTGCGACCGGACATGGTGGGTGTAGCTCAGTTGGTAGAGCACCTGGTTGTGGTCCAGGTGGCCGCGGGTTCAAGTCCCGTCACTCACCCTGCAGGAAGGCCCCGGTACGCGGAAGCGGACCGGGGCCTTCTGCATTCCCCTCCCCGCCCCTCCCCCCCTCCCCGGCGACGTCCTACGAGGACCCGCGGACCACCAGCCGCGTCGGCAGGACCACCGACCCCTCCCCCGGCGCTCCCGGCACTCCCCCGCCGCCCGCGATCCGCTCCAGCAGCAGCCGCGCCATGGCCCGGCCCATCTCCTCCCCGGGCTGGCGGACGCTGGTCAGCGGCGGATCCAGGTACCGGGCCGCCACGGAGTCGCCGAAGCCGACCAGCGCCACGTCGCCCGGTATCCGACGGCCCGCCGCACGCAGCCCGGCCAGCGCCCCGGCCGCCAGCGGGTCACAGGCGGCGAAGACGGCGTCCAGCTCGGGGCGACGCTCCAGCAGTTCGCGCACGGCCCGCCGACCGCCCTCCGCGGTGGGCTTCCCCGCCGAGATCAGCAGTTCGTCCACGGGGCGCCCCGCCGCCACCAGGGCCTGCCGGTAGCCCTCCAGCCGGCACCGGTCCCCGTACGCGTCGAGCGGCCCGGTGATCGCCGCTATCGCCCGCCGGCCCCGCTCCAGGAGGTGGCGTACGGCCGTGACCGCGCCCTCCCGGTCGTCGCAGTCCACGCTCGGCAGCGTCTCGGCGGCCGAGCGGCGCCCACCGAGCACCACCGGGATGCCCAGCCGCGTCGACAGCTCCGGCAGCGGATCTCCGGCGCCCACCGCCACCAGCAGCACCCCGTCGACCCGGCGCCCGGAGAGGAACCCCTCCAGACGGTGGCGCTCCCGCTCGCCGCCCGCCAGGGCGAGCACCAGCTGCACGTCGGTGTCGGCCAGGACGGCACCGACCCCGCGCACGACCTCGATGAAGGAGCCGCCGGGGAAAAGGGGTGCCTCCGGGTCGGGGACGACCAGGGCGACGGCGTCGGCGCGGTCGGCGGCCAGCGCCCGGGCGGCCCGGTGGGGTACGTATCCCAGCTCGGCGACGGCGGCCTCGACGGCGGCCCTGGTCCGCGCACTGACCCCGGGCGAGCCGTTGACCACCCGCGAGACGGTGCCGCGCCCGACCCCGGCCCGGAGCGCGACCTCCTCCAAGGTCGGTCGGCCCCCGCTGCGCCCGTGAGCCTTCATCGCTGCCTCCAGGCTGCGAATCTACTCCCGGCCGGCCCGTCGGCGCCCGCGGAAGGAGGTCGGTACCGCTCAGCCGGCGAAGGCCTCGGCGTGGTCCCGGGCCCAGGTCTCGAAGGAACGGGCGGGATGCCCCGTGAGCCGCTCGACGGCATCGGTGACCGGTACGGGCAGGCCGTCGGAGGCGGCCCAGAAGTCGAGGAGGGCGTCGGCGTACGGGCCGGGTATGTAGCCCTCCACCTCGGCCTTCCACTCCTCGGGGGTGACGGCGGCGAAGGGCACGGCCCGGCCGAGGACGGAGCCGAGTATCGCGAGCTGCGCGGTGAAGGTCAGCGACTGCGGGCCGGTCAGGGTGTGGGCGCCGCCGCCGAGGGCCGGGTCGGTCAGGACGGCGAGGGCGGCTTCGGCGAGGTCGGCCTCGTGGACGGGGTCGGCATAGGCGCCCGGGTAGGGCAGGTGGATGGGGCGGCCGGACTTCAGCGCCCAGGACCAGCCGATGGCGTTGCTCGCGAAGGAGCCGGGCCGCAGCAGGGTGCTGCGCAGCGGGGACGCGAGGAGGGCCCGCTCGACGGCGAGGTGTCCGGCCGACAAGGGGTTCCCGGCCGGATCCGGGCCGAGCACCGAGGAGGAGGACAGCAGGACCACGTGCTCCACCCCGGCGGAGACGGCCTCCTCGACGAAGGCCTCGGCGGCGGAGGCCTCGGCGTAGAGGAAGACGGACCGGATTCCGGCCAGGGCGGCGGGAAAGGTGGTGGGGTCGGAAAGGTCGCAGTGCACGGCGCCGGGGGTGTCCCGCTCGCGCGACCCGACGCGGTGGGAAATCCCGCGGGTCGAGAGGAGGCCGCCGAGGTGGCGGGCGACGGCGCCGCGTCCGCCGGTGACGAGGAGGGACATGGTGGGACTCCTGATTCATCGGTGTTGATGCTGCCGGTGCGATCGCAGGGTCGTGGTGCTGCCTGTGTCGTCATGCGTGTTGCCGTCGTGGCCGGTGCCACGCCCCTCGGGCGCGGGTAGGGTGAGCAAGAGTTACGTGGTGCAGATTCCGCGTCATGCATTAACTGCGCGACACAGATAAATCTCAGGCATGGAGAAGCCGATGTCAACCGATTCCCCCCGTTCGGGTGAGTGGAGCCGCGCCGAGCTGATGGCGCGCATCGTCGCGGAGAGCCAGCGGCACTACGCCGACTACTCCCTCTTCACCCAGGCCATGGCCGACCACGTCGGCCTGCACCCCACGGACATGCAGTGCGTGGCCCTCCTGGACATGGAGCCCGGCCCCGTCTCCACCGGTGACATCGCCCGCCTCACCGGCCTGACCTCAGGCTCCGCCACCCGCCTCGTCGACCGCCTGGTGAAGGCCGGGGTCGTCGAACGCCGGGCCGACCCGGAGGACCGGCGGCGTTCCCTCGTCGTCCTCGCGCCCGCCGCCCGCGAACGCATCGGCGCGGCCTGGGACGTCCCGGGCCGCGCCTTCGGTGCCGTACTGGACGGCTACTCGGACGCCGAGCTGGCCGTGGTGGCCGACTACCTCCGCCGCGCCGCCGAGGTCGGAAGGGCCCAGACGCAACGGCTGCGCGCCGAGGACCGCACCTGACCGCGCCTTGAACAGGGGCTCCCCGCAGGACATGACGGAGCCGGCCCCGCCGTTCGCGGTGGCCGGGCTCCGGGGCGTCTCGCCGGTGGTGGACAGCGGGCCGGTCCTCGCTCAGGCGCCGTCCGCCCTGCCGTGCGGAGCGGCCGCCACGGCGGCGGAGGGGGCACCGGCCGCCTCGGGGCGGGCCCGGTCCGGCTCCGCCCCCGTCGCCGTCGCCGTCGCCGTCGCCGCTACGAGGACTGCAGCGCTCCCATCGCCGCCGCCAACTCCGCGGCGTTCATGACCGGGGCGACCTCGATCTCGGCGTTGAACTGCTGGAACAGGTCCCACGTCAGCGACGGCAGCTGGGCACTGTCCTGGAGGTCGAAAACCATCCAGCAGGACCGTACGCCCTCGTGCAGCCCGAAGTACGCCGCCTCCGGCTTGACCGTGTCCATCAGCCTCCGGATCGACTGGGGCAGGGCACCGGTCGGGATGGCCTCGTTGGTCGCGGCGGTGTCCATGTGGGCCCTGAGCATGACTCTCATGCGCGTCTCCTTCCGTCACCCCCACGGTCCGGGCGGCCCCCGGGCCCGGCAACATCTGCGCCCCCGTCCGGGCGCGGCCTCCCCGACGGGGAGAAGACCCCTCCCGGGGGCGGGACGGGGGCGCGCCGGCTCAGGCTCCCTGGATGTGGAAATTGAACTCCGAGTGCCCCAGGGCCCCCATCAGCCGCAGCCAGATCGGCAGGAGCATCTCGGTGCCGCGGGCGGTCTCGATGCCTCCGAGGTCGAGGATCGAACGGTCCGGCCACCCGAAGGAGGAGAGGAGGGCGTGCACGGTCTTCTTCGCGTCGGCGTCCTCGCCGGAGAGGAAGACGGTGTGGTCGCCCTCCACCCGGGCCGGGTCGACCATGATCTCGCAGTTCATGGTGTTCAGGGTCTTGACCACCCGCAGCTGCGGGAACGTCCGCTGGATCAGCTCGCCCAGGCTGTCGGTGTCGACGGGGTCCAGGCTCGGCGGGAAGCCCTTCGAGAAGTCCAGCGGGTTCGCGATGTCGATCAGGATCTTGCCGTCCAGGTGCGCGGCGTCGGCCTCCGTCAGGGCGGCGACGCTCACCTTCCCGCCGGTGGCGTTGACGAGCGTGTCGCCCTGCCGGGCGGCCTCGGGGAAGTCCGCGAGGGAGACCCGCGGGTGCGCCTCCTGCCAGGCGGCGTACTCGGCGCGGGCCAGGGTGGCCGCGGGGTCGCGGGTGCCGATGACCACCTCGTGGCCCAGGGAGTCGAGCCGGGCGGCGACCGTCCGGCCGACGACGCCGGTGCCGAGGATTGCGTAACGCATGCGGTTTCCAATCAGGCGAGGGCTTCAGCACGTGGGGCGAGGGGCGGGACCCGCCCGGGAACGCACCCGCGCACCCGGCGGCCTCAACTCGCCCGGCCCGTACGGTATTCCACCCGACCCCGCCGCGAACGACCCCGCCGTCACGGCGACCAGGGCCGGGCCCCGAGCACCACGGTCCGGGACGACTCCCGGTACATCGCGATCAGGGTGGCCAGGAGCCCGCCGAAGACGGGGGTGTCCATGGGGCGGACCGTACCGACCTGCGCACTTCCCTCCCGTGCGGCGCGCCCCCGGGGTCGGTCAGTTGCCCCGCCGCTTGCGCCGGCCGCGCCGGACGCCGGGTCCTCGGCCGTCCCGCCGGGCCCGGTCGTCGAGGGCGATCCAGATCCGGACCTCGGTGCCGCCCAGTACGGAGCGCCCCAGCCGGACGTCGCCGCCGGTGGACTCCGCGACCCGCCGGGCGATGTCGAGGCCGAGGCCGGTGGAGCCGTCGCGGCGGCCGTCGTTGCCGCGCCGCAGGGCGGCGTCCGGGTCGGCGATGCCGGGTCCGGCGTCGGAGACGAGGACGATGACGGCGTCGCCGGCGTCGTGCACGTCCACCGCGAAGGGGGTGCCCTCGGGGGTGTGCCGGAAGACGTTGCCGAGCAGGGCGTCGAGGGCCGCGGCGAGCTCCGGCCGGGCCACGGGGATCCGTACGGTACGGTCCACGCCCGCCAGCCGGACCTCGCGGCCCTCGTCCTCGGCCAGCGCCGACCAGAAGGCCATCCGGTCGCGGATCACCTCGGAGGCGTCGCAGCCGGCGCCCGCCGAGCCGGCCGCCTGCGTGGTGGCGGGGCGCTGTTCCCGGGCCGTACGGATGATCGTGTCGACCTCCCGCTCCAGCTGCTCCACGGCGGCCCGGGTGTGTTCGGCGGCCGGGCCGTCACCGAGCGAGGCGGCGTTGAGCCGGAGGACCGTCAGGGGGGTGCGCAGCCGGTGCGAGAGGTCGGCGGCCAGCTCCCGCTCGTTGGCGAGGAGTTCCACGACCTGGTCGGCCATGGCGTTGAACGCGACGGCCGCCGAGCGCAGTTCCTTCGGCCCGTCCTCGGGGACCCGCGCCCCGAGCCGTCCGTCGCCCAGCTGGTGGGCGGCGTCCGCGAGCCGTTCGGCGGGCCGCACCAGGCGGGCGCCGAGCCGGTCGGCGACCGCGACGGAGCCCACGACCAGCGCGAGCCCGACACCGGCGAGGACCAGCCAGGCGGTGGTGACGCCGTTGCTGACCTCGCTCTCCGGGACCAGGATCTCGATGACGGCGATGTCGCCGGAGCCCAGGGCGGTCGGCTGGAGCAGCGCGGAACCCCCGCCGGTCACCCGGGCGGTGGTCGCACGGCCGAGGCTGCGGGTCTCGGCCACGGCGCGGGCGCCCGCCCAGCCTTCGCCGATGTCCACGGGGGCGGCGCCGCCGATGGCCGGGACGTGGACGGCCATCCGGCGGGCGGCGCCCATCTGCGTGGACTCGACGGCCTTGCGCAGCTGTACGGGGTCGGTGGTGATGGACAGGGTCGGCCCCATGGTGGCGGCCTGCCGCTCGGCGTTGGAGAAGGCCCGGTCGCTGGCCATCTCCCGCACCACCAGTCCCAGGGGTACGGCGAAGGCCAGGACCACCATGGTGGTGACCGCGAGGCACACCTTGACCAGGGCCCACCTCATCGGGACCACCTCATCGGGACCGGCTCACAGCGGCGGCTCCAGCTTCACCCCGACCCCGCGCAGCGTGTGCAGGTAGCGGGGTCGTGCGGCGGTCTCGCCGAGTTTGCGGCGCAGCCAGGACAGGTGCACGTCGATGGTCTGGTCGTCCCCGTACGACTGCTGCCACACCTCGGCGAGCAGATCGCGCCGGGACACGACCACCCCGGGGCGGCCCGCGAGGAAGGCCAGCAGGTCGAACTCCCGTCGGGTGAGGTCGAGTACGGAGCCGTCGAGTTCGGCCTGGCGGCGCAGCGGGTCTATGGCGAGTCCGCCGACGCGCAGGACGCGGGAGGGCGGTTCGGCGGCGGCGGCCTGGGAGCGGCGCAGGACGGCGGCCATCCGGGCGGAGAGGTGCTCGACGGAGAAAGGCTTGGTCAGGTAGTCGTCGGCGCCGTCGTTGAGCAGCCGGACGATCTCGGCCTCGTCGTCGCGGGCGGTGGCGATGATGACGGGGACGTCGGTGATGCCGCGCAGCATCTTCAGCGCCTCGGAGCCGTCGAGGTCGGGCAGGCCGAGGTCGAGGATGACCACGTCGAAGCGGTGGTGGGCGACTTCGCGCAGGGCCTCCAGGGCCGTGCCGACGCTCCGCACGGTGTGGGAGGCCTCGGTCAGGTGCCGGATCAGGGCGGAACGTACGAACTGGTCGTCCTCGACCACGAGCACACTTGCCATGGCGGCACCGTAGTCCATTCGGGCGACCCCGGGAGGTGCCGGGCCACCACTGTGGCGGGTGGTGCAGTATGTGCCCTGATGCGAAGAGGACTTGTACACGCCCTGGCGTGGGTGCTGGCGACCGCGGCCGCCGTGACCCTGTCGTGGTGGGGCGTGCACACGGTCATGTCCGGGACGGCCTACGATCCGCCGCTCGCCGTGCCGTTGACGACGCAGCCCCTGACCGGGACGCCGCTGTCGTCCTCCACGCAGGGGCCGACCGCCTCCCCGTCCTCCTCCGTTTCCGCCTCCGCGTCGGCCCCGGCCTCGGCGTCCCCCTCGGCCGACGCCCCGTCGGCCTCGCCGTCGAAGCCGAAGGCCGCGCCGCCGGCCGGGCAACGGCCGTACCGCGAGACGGATGAGGGGAATTCCGCTTCCGGCACGGTGAAGGGCTACTCGGTCTCCGGCGGGCGGGTCGTCTTCGACCTCGGCACCTCCGCGGCCGGCCTGGTCTCGGCGACGCCGGAGGCGGGCTGGCGGATGCAGGTGTGGAAGCAGGACTTCTGGATCCGGGTCACCTTCACCCGCGACGGCCGCGAGGTGTCGGTGTTCTGCACCTGGCACGACCACCCGCCGGTGGTGGAGATCGTCGACCCCTGAGGCCGTGGAGGCCGCTGAGGCCATCGGGACCTCCGACCCCGGCCCCCCGCCCTAGCGGAACACCGACGGCGGAGGCTCCGGCGAGGGCACGGCCGAGGCGTCCGCGACCGGGGCCGCCCCGCCGGTGAAGTCGGCCAGGGCCCGGCCGTGCTCGACGCGGCCGGGGTGCGGGTCGCTCGCCACCCGCCGGGTGAACTCCGCTACGGGCAGCTCCCGGTCGGCGGCGACGAGCACCGCGTTGCCGAAGCGTTTCCCCCGCCACACCACCGGGTCGGCCGCGAGCGCCAGCTCGCCGAACCGGGAGGCGGCGGTGGCGACCTGGGCCCGCAGGTGGGCCAGCGGCGGGCCGTCCGCGAGGTTGGCCACGTACCAGCCGGTGGGCTTCAGTGCCCGCCGTACGTCGTCGAGGAACTCGGCGCTGGTCAGGTGGGCCGGGGTGCGGGCACCGCTGAACACGTCCGCGATGACCAGGTCCGCCCAGCCGTCCGGCACCTTCGCCAGTCCCGCCCGCGCGTCCACGGCCCGTACGCGGATCCGCGCCTGCGGGTCCAGCGGCAGGTGTTCCCGTACGAAGGCCACCAGGGCCCCGTCGATCTCCACCACCTGCTGCGTGGAACGGGGGCGGGCGGCCGCGGTGTAGCGGGCCAGGGTGAAGGCGCCGCCGCCGAGGTGCACCACGTTCAGGGGCTGGCGGGCGGGGGCGATCAGGTCGATGAGGTGGCCGATCCGGCGCTGGTACGCGAAGTCCAGGTGCCCGGGGTCGTCGAGGTCGACGTGGGACTGCGGGGCCCCGTCGATCAGCAGGGTCCAGGCACGGGAGCGCTCACGGTCGGGAGCCAGCTCCGCCAGCCCGCCCGCCACCTGCCCGGCCACCGGCCCGGCGACCGCCCCGCCACCACCCCGGGACGTACCGCCCCGGGGAGCACCGCCGCTCCTGCCGCCCTTGCTCTTGCCTGCCACCCCTCCATTATGGCTGGTCAGGGCATCGGGCGCGTCAGCGGCAGTTGTCGGCCGCCTCGATCAGCCGGGCCGCCTCGCCGAGCGCGGCGCGCAGCACCTCGGGGTCGGTGACCGGGCCCACGGCGTCGGGGGGCAGCAGCCAGCCGGTGCCGCCGGAGGCCGGCGAGACGGCGTCGCCGAAGCGCATGCCGCGCCCGTTGGTCTGCGTACAGGCGCTGCCGGGCAGGTCCCACGCGTCGGCGGTGCCGGGCGGGACGAGGAAGCCGAGGGTGTCGCCGGAGCCGTCGTGGAGCACCGGGCCGACGCCCGGGGCGCCCGGCGCGCCGGGGCCCGTACCGGGGGCGGTGCGGCCGGCGCCGCGGCGGATGATGTCCACCGCTTCCAGGCCCTGCCGGGTGGGCACGGTCACCAGGTCCGGGGCCGCGGCCGGAACCGGGAGCAGGGGGGTCGCGCCGGGCTCGTGCGCGGTGTTCGTTCCAGTGCTGTCCATGCCGACCTCCACCAAGGGGAACCCCTCCTCGATCCGTATCCGCATGGGTTCAACGCACGGGGGCGTCAACGGGTGCGGCGGCAAGACGCCGCAAAGGATGGCAGTTCATGGCGGATCGCGGGTGAGATATCCGTTTTGTAGCCAAACACCGCATGAACGGACCCTCGGCGGCGGTACGTTCATGCGCGCCGGAGCCGCGCTCCGGGGCGAGATCGACAGGGATCAACCGGGATCACCTGAGATTGTCCAGAGAGGCCACGTCCATGGCGGCGTCCCCCCACTCACCCAACTCCTCCTTCCGGCGGCTGCGCGGGCAGCACTCCCCCGCCGAGTTCGCGGCCCTGGTGCGCCGGGCCGCACGGGAGATCGGCGAAACGGTTTCCTGCGACGCCCGTTACATCGGCCGGGTCGAATCCGGCGAGATCCGCTGCCCCAACTACGCCTACGAGCGGGTCTTCCTCCACATGTTCCCCGGCCGCACCCTGGCCGACCTCGGTTTCTCCCCGCGCGAGGCGGTGCGCGGCCGCTCCGCGCAGCGCGCCCTGCCCGCGCCTCCCGTCCTCGCCCACCCCATCCACCGTTCCAAGGAGAGCGACGTGCTGCGTCGCGCGTTCATGGCGGGCGGCTCCGCGACCGTGGCGGCCGCGACGCTCAGCCTCACCCTGCTCGGCGACACCCGCCGGATCCCCTCCCGCGCGGGCGAGGCCGAGGCCGCCGCCGTCGAGGACGCCGTACGACAGATCCGGCTGCTGGACGACCGGCACGGGGCGGACGCCCTCTACCGGCGGGCCGCGGAACCCCTGCGGACCGCCTACGCGCTGCTGGACGCGGGGGCCACCCGCCAGTCCACCGAGGACCGGCTGCACGCCGGGGCCGGGGAGCTGGCCGTCTCGGTGGGATGGCTGGCGCACGACTCGGGCCGCTTCGAGGACGCCCGCTCGCACTACGCGGAGGCCCTGGCCACCGCCCGGGTGTCGGGGGACGCGGGCCTGGAGGCGCACGCCTTCAGCAACATGGCCTTCCTGGCCCGGGACTGCGGGCGCCCCCGCGAGTCGGTACGGGCCGCCCAGGCGGGCCTGCGCGCGGCCCGCTCGCTGGGCTCCCCCCGGCTGCTGTCGCTGCTGGCCCTGCGTGAGGCGGGCGGATGGTCGGGGCTCGCGGACCGCAGGGCCTGCGAGGAGGCGCTGGCGCGGGCGCACACGGAGTTCGCGCGGGGCGCGTCGGGCGCCGACCCGGAGTGGATGTCCTTCTTCGGCGAGGCCGAGCTGGAATCGCTGGAGTCCCGCTGCTGGGCGGCGCTCGGGGAGCACGCCCGCGCGGCCCGGCACGCCCGGCGGGCGGCCGACCTCCAGGACCCCCACTTCGCGCGGAACGTCGCCCTCTACACGGCGGAGCTGGCCGAGGACCTGGCGCGGGCGGGCGCTCCCGACGAGGCCGCCTGGGCCGGCGGGCGGGTGCTGGACCTGCTCTCCGAGGTCCAGTCGACCCGGATCCGCTCGATGCTGTCGGGCACGGCCCGCACCCTGGTCCCCCACCAGCGCTCCCCGCGCGTCGGCGCCTTCCTGACCCGTCACGCCGAGGCCTGACCGGCGGCGGGGCCTGACCGGCGGCCGGGCAGCGGGGGTGCGAGCCGGGGCCACAGGGGCCCGGGGCGACGGGCCCGGCGCGGCCCCG
>NZ_JBEXKC010000049.1:0-58969 GCF_040609475.1 Streptomyces sp. NPDC004667
CTATTATTTTCCACCCCGGGCCCCCCCACCACCCCGCTGGGGGCGGGGGGGGCCCCCCCCCCCCCCGCGGGGGGGCGGCCGCCCCCCCGCCCCACCGGGGAATCAGCTGCCTTCGGTGATCTTCGGGGCAGGCTCGTTCTTGTAGTTGGCCGGGCCGAGGTTCTTCTTCACGGCCGCCTCCCAGGAGCCGTCCGAGACCATCTTCGTGAGCGCGGCATTGATCTTGGTCTGGAGCTCCTTGTCGCCCTTCTTCAGACCGATGCCGTAGTTCTCGTTGCTCATCTTCAGACCGACGAGCTTGAACTTGCCCTTGTTCTTCTCCTGCGAGGCGTAGCCGGCCAGGATCGAGTCGTCCGTGGTCAGCGCGTCAACGGCCTTGTTCTCCAGGCCGGTCAGGCACTCGGAGTAGCCCGGGAGCTGCTGCAGGTCGGCCTCGGGGGCCAGGTCCTTCTTGACGTTCTGCGCCGAGGTGGAGCCGGTGACGGAGCAGAGCTTCTTCTTGTTGAGGTCCTCGACCTTGGTGATGCTGCTGTCGTCCGCGCGGACCAGCAGGTCCTGGTGGGCCAGGAAGTACGGGCCCGCGAAGTCGACCTTCGCCTTGCGCTTGTCGTTGATCGAGTAGGTCGCGGCGATGAACTTCACGTCGCCGTTGGAGATCAGGTTCTCGCGCTCGGCGCTGACGGCCTGCTTCCACTCGATCTGGTCCGGCTGGTAGCCCAGCTCCTTGGCCACGTACGTGGCGACGTCCACGTCGAAGCCCTCGTACTTGCCGTCGGGGGTCTTCAGGCCCAGGCCCGGCTGGTCGAACTTGATGCCGATGACGATCTTGTCCGACTTGCCGCCGCCGGTGGCACCCGCGTCGCCGGAGCCCGCGTCCTTCTTGTCGCCGCCACCGCACGCGGTCGCGGTCAGGGCGAGAACGACGGCCGTGGCGACTGCCGCGCCGACCTTGAGAACCTTCATGGTGAACTTCCCTCGGATGAGACGTTGTTGGACGACGAGCGGGGCACGTCGTGGCGACGGCGTGCGCCGTCGACCGGATCACTACCAGACGCGGGCGTCAGTGGTGCAGGATCTTCGACAGGAAGTCCTTGGCGCGGTCGCTGCGCGGGTTGCTGAAGAACTGTTCGGGCGTGGCCTGTTCGACGATCTTTCCGTCGGCCATGAAGACGACCCGGTTGGCGGCGGAGCGGGCGAAGCCCATCTCGTGCGTGACGACGACCATCGTCATGCCCTCGGCCGCGAGCTGCTGCATGACCTCCAGCACCTCGTTGATCATCTCCGGGTCGAGCGCCGAGGTGGGCTCGTCGAAGAGCATCACCTTCGGCTCCATCGCGAGCGCCCTGGCGATCGCGACGCGCTGCTGCTGGCCTCCGGACAGCTGGGCCGGGTACTTGTCGGCCTGAGAGCCGACGCCCACCCGGTCGAGCAGCGACTTCGCCCGCTCCAGCGCGGTCGCCTGGTCCGTCTTGCGGACCTTGAGCTGACCCAGCATCACGTTCTGCAGCACCGTCTTGTGCGCGAACAGGTTGAACGACTGGAAGACCATGCCCACGTCGGCGCGCAGCCGGGCGAGTTCCTTGCCCTCGGCCGGCAGCGGCTTCCCGTCGAGCGTGATGCTCCCCGAGTCGATCGTCTCCAGCCGGTTGATCGTCCGGCACAGCGTGGACTTGCCCGATCCCGAAGGACCGATCACCACGACGACCTCACCGCGGGCAATGCTCAGATCGATGTCCTGAAGCACGTGCAGCGCGCCGAAGTGCTTGTTGACGTTGCTCAGTACGACCAGGCCGTCCGCGGCACCCGCCGCGTCCTGAACGTCCTCGGTCACTGATACTCCGCTCATCGGCTTCTTGCTCCGTCCTCCGTCGGTTGGGAGGACAGTAGTGACGGGTCGAGCACAGCGTCATCACATCTGAGGGAGAATTGAGCATAACGATCCGGCCTCGCGCCGATACGCTCCGTACGTGACGCTCGCCCCGGCACGCTCCGCCCGTACCGGGTGGATAACAGAAGACCCGCCGGACCGGAACCCCCTTGACGTGGGACTCTTCATGGGCGTGGATGCAGGGTGCCCGTGTACACATCCAGGAATCGAGGAAAGGGGGACGCCATGAGACTGCTGCTCGTCGAGGACGATGACCACGTCGCCGCCGCCCTGTCCGCGATCCTCGCCCGGCACGGCTTCCAGGTGACCCACGCCCGCA
The DNA here is from genome assembly GCF_040609475.1 of Streptomyces sp. NPDC004667. Taxonomy (NCBI): domain Bacteria; kingdom Bacillati; phylum Actinomycetota; class Actinomycetes; order Kitasatosporales; family Streptomycetaceae; genus Streptomyces; species Streptomyces sp. NPDC004667. The sequence continues at coordinate 2,208 of NZ_JBEXKC010000049.1, forward strand.
ACGGCGAGGAGGCCCTGCAGGCGCTGCTGCCCGCCGGTGCCCCGTCCGGCGCCTCCCCCTACGGGGTGATCCTGCTCGACCTCGGCCTGCCCGACCAGGACGGCTACGAGGTCTGCGGCAAGATCCGCAAGCGCACCGCAACGCCGGTCATCATGGTCACCGCGCGGGCCGACGTGCGCTCGCGCATCCACGGCCTGAACATGGGCGCCGACGACTACGTGGTCAAGCCCTACGACACCGGCGAGCTGCTGGCCCGCATCCACGCCGTCGCCCGCCGCACCGGGGGCTCCGAGGAGTCCGCCGCCACCACGGCCGGTACCGGCACCCCGGCGCTGGTGCGTCTCGGCCCGGTCGCCATCGAGCTCCCGACCCGCCGGGTCAGCGTGAACGGCGCCGACGTGCCGCTCACCCGCAAGGAGTTCGACCTGCTGGCCCTGCTCGCGCAGCGGCCCGGCGTGGTCTTCCGCCGCGAACAGATCATCAGTGAGGTGTGGCGCACCAGTTGGGAAGGGACCGGCCGCACCCTCGAGGTGCACGTCGCCTCCCTGCGCTCCAAGCTCGGGCTGCCCGCGCTCATCGAGACCGTCCGCGGGGTGGGCTACCGGCTCGTCACCCCGGCCGCGCCCTAGGGTTCCGCCGTGCGTGCCCGGCTGCTCCCGCTCCTCGTCATCCTCATGGCGGGGGTGCTGCTCGCGCTCGGCTTCCCCCTCGCCGTCAGCCTCGCCGCCGCCCAGCAGCAGAAGGTGGTCGTCGACCGGATCGACGACAGCGCCCGCTTCGCGGCCCTCGCGCAGTTCGTCATCGACGCCGAGGGCTCCGGTGCCACCGGCGCCGACGAGCGCCGCGACACCCTCCAGCTGGAACTCGCCCGCTACCACGAGCTGTACGGGATCCGCGTCGGGATCTTCTACCGCGACGACAACGCCATGGTCCGCGCCCCCGGCTGGTGGCAGCTCCCCGAGTCCGGGGAGGGCCGCCGTGCCTTCGAGGAGGCGCTCGCCGGGCGCCGCAGCCACGACCCCGGACAGGTGTGGCCCTGGCAGACCGACGGGAAACTCCTCGTGGCCTCGCCGGTCGTGCTCGACGGGGACGTCGTCGCCGTCGTCGCCACCGAATCACCCACCGAACAGATGCGCGGCAGCATCCTGCGCGGCTGGCTGATCATCGCCGCCGGCCTCGCCGCCGCCATGCTGCTCGCGTTCGGCGCGGCCCTGCGCCTCACCGGCTGGGTCCTCAAGCCCGTACGGACCCTGGACGCGGCCGCGCACGGCATCGCCACCGGCCGGATGAACTCCCGCGTCGCGGCCTCCGGCGGCCCTCCGGAACTCCGTCGCCTGGCCCGTTCGTTCAACGAGATGGCCGACAACGTCGAAGAGGTACTGGAGCAGCAGCGGGCGTTCGTCGCGGACGCCTCCCACCAGCTGCGCAACCCGCTCGCCGCGCTGCTCCTGCGCATCGAGCTCCTCGCCCTCGAACTGCCCGAGGGGAACGAGGAGATCGCCTCCGTGCGCACCGAGGGCAAGCGCCTCGCCCAGGTCCTGGACGACCTGCTGGACCTGGCGCTGGCCGAGCACGCCTCCGCCGAGATCAGCCTCACCGACATCGGGGCGCTCACGGGCGAACGGGTCGCCGCCTGGCGGCCGTACGCCGAGGAGAAGGGCGTACGGCTCACCGAGACGGGCCGGACCGCCGTCACCGGCTGGGCCGACCCCATCGCGCTCTCCAGCGCCCTCGACGCCGTCATCGACAACGCCCTGAAGTTCACGCCGGACGGCGAGGAGGTGCAGGTGTCGGTCTCCGTCGAGGGACGCAGCGCGCTCGTCGTCGTCGCCGACCGGGGTCCCGGCCTCACCGAGGAGGAGCTGCTGCGCGTCGGCGACCGCTTCTGGCGCAGCGGCCGCCACCAGAACGTGAAGGGGTCTGGCCTCGGTCTCTCCATCTCCCGCGCCCTGCTCGCCTCGGGCGGCGGGACGATCTCCTACGCGAAGAACCCGCCGCACGGGCTGCGCGTCACCGTCGCCGTCCCGCGCACCGAGCCCCACACCGGCTAGCCGGCCCGCCAGGGCAGGGTGGTGCGGGCCGGCGCGGAGACGGCGTACGTCTCGTCGACGGACCTCAGCTCGAAGGCCGCCGCCCGCTCCCCGCCCGCGCGGGTGACGGAGGGGAGGTGGAGGGCGGTCCCGCAGGTGCCGGCCAGGAAGCGGCGGGTGCCGTCCGGCAGCAGGCGGTGCAGCTCGTAGTGCCGGACCGGGCCCGGTGCCCGGTCCCAGGAGAGGCGGAGCTCGGCTTCCGCGCCCCGCCGGGCCGAGGCGTCGACCTTCAGGTGCGCGGGAGCGGCCGGGGGCCGATCGCGGGTGGTGTCGCGCAGCGTCAGGGTGCCGAGCCGCCAGGACACCGCCCTCTTCCCGGGCACGGTGATCCGTACGGCGAGGGCGTACGCGGTCCTCCCGGCCAGCTGTGCGAGGGCCACGCGGGAGGTCCGCCACCCCGGGCCGCCGCCCGGCGTCGCCGCCGCCAGCCAGGTGTACGGGACGGGCTCGCCGGGGCCGGCCGCCTCCCGGGTCGCGACACCGAGCTCCACCGACGCCCCGCCGGAGTGGACCAGCTCCGCGACCGCCCCGGGGGTCAGCGCCAGCCGGGTGGCGTGCAGGCCGATCGCCGCGGGCGCGGTGAGGTTCCCGGCGACGAGCAGGCTGGAGCCGCCGCGCCAGGCGTCCGCGAAGTCCAGGGTCACCGAGGGGCGCTCCCCGGCGGTGTCCACCACCCAGCGGCGGCCCGGGAGCCGGTCCTGGAGGCCGAGGTGGTTCCAGGGCGTGTCGGAGGCGACGGCGCCCCCCTCGTACCAGCGCAGTCCGTGTCCGGTGTTGAACGAGCAGCCGAAGGGCAGGGCGGCGACCGTGGACCGGTCGGCGACCGCCGTGGCCGGGGCCCGCCAGCCGGACGGGGGCTCGGGCGAGGGACGGGCCGGATCGAGGGACTCGCCCGTCCAGAACCGGTCGTCGGCCCGGTGGAAGGCGCCGGGCGAGCGGTCGGTGAGGTGGTTGCGGGTCCACTCGGGCCGGTAGAGGCCGAGGCTGACGACGTGCTCGCGGTCGCGCGGCAGGATCGCGTCCCAGTCGACGCGGGTGTCCCAGCCGCGGGACTCGGTGTCCACGGCCGCCCACAGCTCGTGGCGGGAGCGGCCGAGGCGCTCGGCGAGGGCGGCCGACTCCGCCAGGCTCCGCGCGGTCCAGCGGAAGTCGACGAACAGCGAGTCGGCGACCTTCCCCGACCGGTCCTCGAAGAACTCCTGGTTGAGCGCGTTCAGGGCGCCCTGCCAGCCGACCCGGCCGGTGCTGTTCATGGCGTCGTACCAGGTGATCCGCAGCCCGTGCGGGGAACCGGCCGCCCGCAGGGCGTGCAGGAACTCCCGGGTCCGGGTGGCGAGCGCGCCGTCCCCGCCGTCCGTCTCGGCGTTGACGAACCAGCCGTCGAAGCCGTACGCGCGGGCCACCTCGACGAGCCGCTCCGCCAGCGGGAAGCGGCCGGTGGGGTCCCTCCGGACCAGGTCGCGGGTCCACTGGAGGTCCCCGCCGTAGGCGACGGGCGGCAGGAAGACGTTCCCGAGGACCGGGACGCCGTTGCGGTGGGCGGCGTCGACCACGGGCGCGTTCGGGGCCAGGACGATGCCCTCGCCGGCGGAGCCGCCCCAGAAGACCAGCTCGTCGAGGTACGCCCAGTGGCTCAGGGCGTAGTGGTCGGCGGTCGCCGAACCCTGCGAGGGATTGCCCGCTGTGGGACCGAAGGAGACCAGCGCGGAGATCCGCGCCCCTCCGGCGCGGGCGGTGCGGTTCGCCGGCACCGGGGCGAACCGCGGGGCGAGCGGCACCGACGCGGTGTTGTGGGCCAGGTCCGGGTCGGACTCCGGGGACCAGTCGGCGAGGGAGCGCCACACGATGCCGGGGCCCGGGGTGCCGACGGGGAGCGAATCGGGGAACCAGTACGAGGCGTACGGGGCCAGGGAGGCCGCAGGTGGGGCAGGGACGGCGCCGGGGGCCGGGGCGGGAGCCGGCGCCGCGGAGGCGGGCCGGGGCAGGGCGGCCGCCCCCGCCCCGGCGGCACCCGCGGCCAGGACCGCGCGGCGGGTGGGCCGGGCGGCGGGCGCCGCCGCGGAGGTGGGGGAGGGAGTGGTGGTGGGGGTGGGAGCGGGGGGTGCGGTGGCGGCGGTACGAGGATCGGCGCCGGTGCCGGTCTCGGACATGCGGGCTCCTCACGAGGGGGAAGGGGGTCGGATGACGTCGTGCACGCGCAGTACTTCGGTGATGCCGCGTTCGGCCAGCCGGGCCGGGTCCCCGGCGTGCTCCTCCAGGACCACCGCGGGGCGCACCCCCCGCTCCGCCAGCACCGCCCAGGCCTCGAAGAACGCGCCGCCGGGGGCGCAGGCCGCCCGCCCGGGCGCCGCCTCGTCCGTCCCGGTCCCGCCCGAGTCCAGGGCGAGCGCGGTGGATCGCACGGCGGGGCGGTGCTCCCGGCCCCGCCAGGCTCCGGCGATCCGGGCGACGGCGTTGCCGACGGGCTTGGCGCGGCGGTCGTTGGTGAGCAGCCCGAGGCCGTACTCCAGCTCCGGGAAGTCCGCGAGCTCCCTGGACACGTCGTGCGAGCACCACCAGGTGACGCCCCACAGGTCCGGGCAGTCCAGTGCGGCGGCCACGGTGGCCTCGGCGAACCGCTCCGCGTGCTCGGGCGGGACCAGCGGCGCGGGGGCCCCGACCTCCTGGAGCCACACCGGACGGCGCGGGTCCGCGGCCCAGGCCTTGGACAGCTCGATCAGGTACGCGGCGTGCTGCTCGGTGGCCGTCCCGGTACGGCCGTGGCGCTGCGCGGTGCCGTTGAACACCCACGAGTGCACGGCGGTGGCCCCGCCGAGCCGGGCCGCCTGGGCGGGGGTGAAGGGGTGGCCCTCCCGGTACCAGGCGGCGTCGTACTCGGCGTGCAGGTGCAGCCGCCCCGGTGCGCCCCGCTCGCAGGCGGCGAGCATCCGCTCCAGCCAGCGGGCGGCCTGCGCCGGGGTGATCCGGTCGGGGTCGGGGTGGGGGGCGTCGGAGAACTGGTTGATCTCGTTGCCGACGGTCATGCCCAGGAAGTTGGGCCGGTCGGCGAGGGCGGCGGCCAGGGTGCGCAGGTACTCCTCCTGCCCGGCCACGACCTCCGGGTCGGTGAAGATGCCGCGCCGGTGCCAGGTCCCGGTCCAGGCGGGCAGGAAGTCGAAGCTGGACAAGTGCCCCTGCAGACCGTCCACGTTGACGTCGAGACCGCGCTCGGCGGCCGCGTCGGCGAGCGCCACGAGCTGTTCGACGGCACGCGGCCGGATCAGGGTGCGGTTCGGCTGGAACACCGGCCACAGGGGGAACACCCGCACATGGTCCAGACCGAGTGCGGCGATGGAGTCGAGGTCGGCCCGGACCTCGTCGAGGTCGAAGTCCAGCCAATGGTGGAACCAGTTGCGGGTCGGGGTGTAATTCGCGCCGAAACGCAGGGTTCGGGGGGCCGCCTGGTGCATGAAAGGTCCTGGAGTTCAGGGGAATTCACCGGATGCGCATAAGCTGCCGCGCCCCGTCGGGGAAGTCAACAGGGCCTTTGCGGCCATCATTCCGATCACCGTGCATGCGGTGTTGCTTAAGCGCTTCAGTCCCGTTGACAGAAGGGCTGTGGCTGAGGAGCCTGAGTGCGCTAATGCGGTTTAGTCGATTCGTCTTCGCTTTGCACGAGGAAGGGTGAACGCATGGACAGCGGTATTTCGGTCACGTCCGTGACCACCCCGGCCCTTTTCGTCGGCCCGTCCGCATCCCCCGTGCAGGCGGTACGGATCCGCGTCCGCAGATGCCGCCCCGTCGGCCCGTTGCACGTCACCGTGCACGGCCCCGGCCTGCGCACCCCGCACCCGCGCCTGTTGCGTGCCGACACCGCCGAGGAGTGCGCGGGCGAGGCCGCCGGGTCCACCGCCGAGGGCGGCGTCGAGGCAGGCGTCGAGGCAGGCGTCGAGGTAGGCGTCCACACCGCCGGCGCACCCCCCGGCACCCGGATCCCGGCCACCGCCCGCGTCGCCACCCCCGACGGACGGACCCTGGCCGAGCTGCCGTTCACCCTCACCGTCGCCGAACCCGGCTGGACCGTACGGCTCGTCCCGCACTTCCACTACGACCCCCTGTGGTGGAACACCCAGGCCGCCTACACCGCCCTGTGGGACGCCCCGCCCGCACCCGGCGCGCCCCGGCCCGCCTGGGAGTACGTCGGGGTCCCCGCCTTCACCCTGGTCCCGCTCCACCTCCAACAGGCCCGTGACGACCCCGCGTACCACTTCGTCCTCTCCGAGACCGACTACCTCAAGCCGTACTGGGACGCCCACCCCGAGGACCGCGCCGAACTGCGCGCCCTGATCGCCGAGGGCCGCCTGGAGATCGTCGGGGGCACCTACAACGAGCCCTCCACCACCCTCACCTCCGCCGAGAGCACCGTCCGCAGCGCCGTCCACGGACTGGCCCTGCACCGCACCACCCTCGGCGCCGATCCGCGCACCGCCTGGCAGCTCGACGTGTTCGGCCACGACCCCTCCTTCCCCGCCCTGATGGCCGGCTGCGGACTCGACTCCGCCGTCCTCGCCCGCGGCCCCCACCACCAGTGGGGCCCGATGACGGACTCCTGGGGCGAGGCCCCGCGGCCGCCCGCCGCCATGCAACTGCCCGCCGAGTACGAGTGGATCGCGCCCGGCGGCGAGGGCCTGCTGCTGCACTACCTGCCCGCGCACTACTCCGCCGGCTGGCCCTCCCACCGGGCGCCGGACGCCGAAGCCGCCGCCGAACGGCTGCTGGAGCTCTACGAACTGCTGCGCCCCGCCGCCGCCACGAAGAACGTCCTGATCCCGATGGGCACCGACTTCTCCTGGCCGCACCGCTGGGGCCTGGAGGTCCAGCACGCCTGGAACCGCCGCTACCGCTGGCCGCGCATGGAACACTCCGGTCCGCGCGCCCACTTCGACGCCGTCCGGGCCGAATTCGCCGCACGCGGGGAGCGGCCGCTGCCCGTGACCCGGGAGATGGGCCCCGTCTACACCGGCAAGGACGTCAGCTACGCCGATGTGAAACAGGCCCACCGCGCCGCCGAGAACCTCCTGGAGCAGGCCGAGGCCTTCGCCGCGCTCGCCTGCGCCGAGGGGCTGCTGACCCACCCCGGCCACACCCTCGCCAAGGCGTGGCGGCACCTGCTGCACGCCGCCCACCACGACGCCGTCACCGGGACCTTCTCCGACCAGGTCTACCTCGACCTCCTGCCCACCTGGCGGGAGGCCCACGAACTGGCGGGCGCCGTACGGGAGGAGGCGCTGGCCGCGCTCACCGCCGCCGCCGACACCCGCGGCCCCGGCCCGCTCGCCGTGACCGTGCACAACCCGCTGTCGTGGACCCGGACCGATCTCGTGCGGACCCGGGTGGACCTGGCCGCGGTGGGGCTGAGCGGCGAGGGCGCCGCCCGCCTGGCGGTGCTCGACGCCGAGGGGCGCGCCGCCGCCGTCCACCTGGAGGCCGTGCGGGGCGGGGAGGCGCACGTGGTCTTCCTCGCCGCGGACGTGCCCCCGCTCGGCCACCGCACCTGGTGGCTGGCGGCCTCCCCGGAGCCGCTCTCCGGCGGGTGGGATCCCGTGGCCGGGACCGCGGTCGAGAACGGCCTCTTCCGGGCCGAGGCGGACCCGGAGCGCGGCGGCGGCCTCGCCCGGCTGCTCCACCGGCCCACCGGGCAGGAGGTCCTCACCCCCGGCGAGGTGGACGAGCTGGTCGTCCAGGAGGAGCACGCGCAGCACCCGTACTTCGGCGAGGGGCCCTGGCACCTGCTGCCCAAGGGACCCGGCACCGGATCGGGCGGCGCGCCCGCGCGCTCCTGCCGGGCGCAGCGGGGGCCGCTGGGCTCGCGGATCGTCTCCGAGGGGCGGACCGGTCCCGTCCGCTGGACCCGCGTGACCACCCTGTGGGACGGACTGGACCGCGTCGAGCTGACCACCCGCGTCGACTTCGAGGGCAGCGACACGCTGCTGCGGCTGCGGATACCCGCCGACGTGCCCGGGGCGCTGCCGGTCGCGGAGACCGCCGCCGCGGCCGTCGGACGCGGCTTCGCCTTCCCGGAGGCGGACGCCGGGGCCGACCACACCCGGGCGCCGTGGACCCTGGACAGCGCCTGCCTGAACTGGTTCGCCCTGTCGGCGCCCATGACCGGGCCCGGTGACCGGGCCGACGGCGACCGTGCCGGTGGTGACTGCGCCGACGGTGTCGGCCGGGCGTTGGGGGCCTGCGAGATCGTGCTGCCGGAGGGTGCGGCTCCGCCCGGCCTGCGCGAGCTCGTCACCGCCCTGGGGCGCCTCGGCGTCACCGCCACCCCGACCCGGCCCGGCGGCCCGCGCTGGGGCGACCTGGCGGTGGACAGCAGCCTGCCGGACTTCCGCATCGCGCTCGGGGGCCCCGGGCGGAACCCCTTCACGGCGACGGTGCTGGCCTCGGCCGGTCCCGCGTACGGGCGTGCGCTACGGGAACACGCGCGGGCCTGGATCCCCGCCCGGGCCCCGCTGCGGGAGCTGTGGGTGCCCGGCTGCGACCTGACCGGCCCGCGCGACCTGCCGGTGCTCGTGCACACCGGGCCGCCGGGGCGGCTGGCCGCGGACCTGACCACGACGGGCCGCCTGGTTCCACCGCCGCCGGCCCACCCCGGGAACCGGCCCGAAGACCACCCCGGGAACCGGCCCGAAGACCACCCCGGGAACCGGCCCGAAGACCACCTCGGGGACGGGCCCGAAGACCACCTCGGGGACGGGCCCGGGGACGGGCCCGGAGACGGGCCCGGGGACGGGCCCGGAGACGGGCTCCGAGACGGGCTCCGAGACGGGCTCCGAGACGGGCCCCGAGACGGGCCCCGAGACGGGCCCGAAGACCGCCCCGGAGCCGTTGCACGGTCTGCGGAGGCCGGCCGGGCCCCGGTGGCCGGGGCGCGCGAAGTGCCGTACGCGGGACGGACGGTCGGGGTCCTCGTCCGGGGGACGCCCAGCTTCGCGATCGACACCGGGGGCCGCCTCCACAGCACCCTGCTGCGCTCCTGCACCGGCCGCCCCAGCGGGGAGTGGATGGACCCGCCCCGCCGCACCGCCCCCGACGGCAGCTCCTTCCAGCTCCAGCACTGGACCCACGTCTTCGAACACGCCCTGGTCGCCGGCCGCGGAGACTGGCGGGAGACCGATCTGCCGCGCCGCGGGCGGGAGTTCAACAAGCCGCTGACCGCCGTGACGGGCGCCCCCGGCCCCGGCCCGCGTCCGCCCGCCCGGTCCCTCCTCGCCGTGGAACCGGCCGACCGGATCCTCGTCGAGGCGGTGAAGAGGGCCGAGGGCGGCGCGGACCTCGCCGTCAGGCTGCGCGAGACCCACGGCCGACCGGCCTACCCGGTCACGGCCCGGTCGGCGGAGCCGGCGGGCGGCGCCGTCGAGGCCGTCGAGGCCGACCTCCTGGACCGGCCGACGGGCCCCTTCGGAGGCCGCGTCGACGGCGCCGCCACGACCACCCTGCTGCTCCCCACCCGCTCCGGCATGCCCGTGCGCTCGGGCGAACGCGAGCCGATCCAGCCCGTGTTCAGCCGCTACTGGCTCCACAACACCGGAACGGCCCCGCTCGGCGACGCCCCCTGGACGGTGACCTGCCGGGGAACCCCCGCCGACGCCGCCGTCACCGTGGCCGCGCACGCGGCCGCCGCCGGCTCCGTCACCCTGGAGGTCCGAGCCCCCGAAGGCTGGCGGCCCGCCTGGACCCGCCGCGCCCTGGAGCTCCCGCCGGGCGGCCACGCCCGGATCCCCCTCACCGTGCGGCCCGACCCCGGCGCGGCACCGGGGGAGCACCTGGTCCGGGTCCTCGCCACCACCCCGGAGGGGGAGTTCGAGGACGCCCTCACCGTCACCGTCCCCGGCGGCCCGGTTCCCGCCCGGCTCTGGGTCCGGGGCATCGGGCCCGCGGTCACCGTGGCCCCGGGCGCGCGGGTCCGCGTACGGGTCCGGGTCGGCAGCACCGGGATCCGCAGCGTCCTCACCGGCACCGCGTACCTCGCCTCCCCGTACGGCACCTGGCGGCTCGCCGGGCCCGCCGCGCAGCCCGTGCGCGTGCGGCCGGACCGTCCCGCCGAGCCCTCGTTCGAGATCGCCCCGCCCCTCACCACCGCCCCCGGGAGGTACTGGCTGGCGGTGAAAGCGGCCTGTCAGGGCAGGATCGCGTACGGTCCGCCCATCGCAGTCCACGTCACCGAGGGATGAGGCAGGCATGGCCCGCAGACCCACCATCAAGGACATCGCCCGCCGGGCCGGTGTGTCCGAGAGCGCCGTCTCCTTCGCGCTCAACGGCCGCCCCGGGGTGTCCGAGCAGACCCGCGCCCGGGTCCGCCGGGTCGCGGAGGAGCTCGGCTGGCAGCCCAACAGCGCGGCCCGCGCCCTGTCCGGCGAGCGCTCCGGAGCCGTCGGCCTGGTCCTGGCCCGTCCCGCCCACACCCTCGGCGTCGAGTCCTTCTTCCTCCAACTGGTCTCCGGCATCCAGGAGGTGCTCTCCGCCGAACGGATCGCGCTGCTCTTCCAGGTGGTCGAGGACATCGACGCCGAATGCGCCGTCCACCGCCGCTGGTGGGCCGAACGCCGCGTGGACGGGGTCCTCGTCGTGGACCCGCGTACGAGCGACCCGCGCCCGGAACTCCTCGCCGGACTCGGCCTGCCCGCGGTCCTGATCGGCGGCGACGGCGGTGAAGGTGACGGCGGGAGAGGGGAAGGGTCGTCCGTGTCCCGCGTCTGGGCCGACGACACCCGCGCCATGACCGAGGTCCTGCACCACCTCCACGGGCTCGGCCACCGCCGCATCGTCCACATCGCGGGCCTGCCCGGCCTGGCCCACACCGCCCGCCGCATCGCCGCGCTGCGCGCCGAGGCCGAACGTCTCGGACTCCCGGCGGGGCAGGTGCGTTCCGTGCCCACCGACTACTCCGACACCGAGGGCGCCGCCGCCACCCGCCGGGTCCTCGCCGAGCCGGAGCCGCCCACCGCACTCGTCTACGACAACGACGTGATGGCGGTGGCGGGCAGCGCAGTCGCCGCCGAGCTCGGCATCCCCGTCCCCGGCCGGCTCTCGATCGTGGCCTGGGACGACTCCGCCCTGTGCCGGGTCACCCACCCCCGGCTGACCGCCCTGGTCCGCGACACCGCCGGATTCGGCCGGCTCGCAGCCGAGGAACTCCTGGCCGTCCTGGCCGGTGGTCCGCCCCGGGCCCGGGAGAGCGAGCTGCCCCGGCTCGAACCCCGCGAGAGTACGTCCCCGCCCCCGGCCGCATACTGAAATCCGACCCTTCTCAGGAGCGCCCACCGTGACCAGCCCCACCTCAGCCGTCCCCGCGCCCCGCACCCTCGCCGCGGCCACCGGACCGACCGTGGCGATCGACATCGGCGGCACGAAGATCGCCGGGGCCCTGGTCCACCCCGACGGCACCATGACCGCCGCCACCCGCCGTCCGACCCCGCGCGCCGGCGACGCCGAAGCGGTCATGGCGGCCGTCGGCGAGGTCGTCGCGGACCTGTCCGGAGCCCCGATGTGGGGGCAGGCCGTACGCTGCGGCATCGGCAGCGCGGGCCCGGTGGACACCTCCCGGGGCACGGTGAGCCCGGTCAACATCGGTGCCTGGCGCGGGTTCCCCGTACAGGACCGGGTCGCCGCCGAACTGCGGGCGCGCGGCGCCCGGATCCCGGTCGTCCTGGCGGGCGACGGCGTGGCGATGACGGCCGCGGAACACTGGCTCGGCGCGGCCCGGGGCCACGCCAACGCCCTGTGCATGGTGGTCTCCACCGGTGTCGGCGGCGGCCTGATCCTGAACAACCAGCTCCACACTGGCCCCACCGGCAACGCCGGTCACATCGGCCACATCAGCGTGGCCTTCGACGGGGAGCCGTGCGTCTGCGGAGGCCGCGGCTGCGTCGAATCCCTGGCCTCGGGCACGGCCATCGCCCGCTGGGCCCGGGAGCAGGGCTGGACCGGCCCCGACCCGACGGCGGCCGGCGTGGCCGCGTCCGCCGAAGCCGGCGACCCGGTGGCCCTGGCCGCCTTCGACCGGGCCGGCCGCGCCCTGGCGGCCGCGATCGCCGCCACCGCGACCCTGGTCGAGACCGACATCGCCGTCATCGGGGGCGGGGTCGCCACCAGCGGGGACACCCTCTTCGCACCGGTCCGGCGCCACCTGGCCTCGTACGCGACCCTGTCCTTCGTCCGGGACCTGCGGGTCGTCCCGGCCGCACTGGGCACCCACGCCGGGCTGATCGGGGCGGCCGCCGCCGCGATGATGCTGCTGCCCGGCGGCGGTGCCGCTACGGCTTGACCGAGCGGTAGTACCGCCGGGCCCCCTCGTGCAGGTCCAGCGGGTCCGTGTAGATCGCCGTCCGCAGGTCCACCAGCTGCGCCGCGTGCACCTCGTGCCCGATCCGGTCGCGGCTGAGGATCACCGTGCGGGTGAACTGCTCCGTCAGCGCCTCACTGGTGTCCTCGCGGGTCACCAGCAGGTTCGGCACCGCCAGGGTGGCCACCGACGAGGTGTTGCGCGCCCGCGCGTACGCGTCCTGCGGCATCACGGCGGGACGGTAGTACCGTGCGGGGCTCCCGCTGGCCTGGAGCCGCTCCACCAGGTCGCCCAGCTGCACGAGCCGGATGTCGAAACGCTCCGACAGCTCGCGCACCGCGTTCGTCGGCAAGCCCCCCGACCAGAAGAAGGCGTCGATCCGGCCCGCTTCCAACTCCGCCGGCATGGTGTCGATGCCGATCGAGACCGGCGTGATGTCCTTCGCCGGATCCAGCTTCGCCGCCGTCAGCAGGCGCTCCGATATCAGCCGGACCCCCGAACCGTCCTGGCCCACCGCGACCCGCTTGCCGCGCAGGTCGCGGGCCGACTGCACGGGGGAGCCGGCGGGCACCACCAGCTGCACGTAGTCGTCGTAGAGCCGGGCGACCCCGCGCAGCCGCGACGCGCCCGGCTTGCCGTCCAGCCGGTACTTGGACACCGCGTCCGCCGTCGCCACCGTGAAGTCGGCCTTCCCGTCGGCCACCCGCTGGAGGTTCTGCTGCGATCCCTCACTGGTCTCCAGCCGGACCTTGACGCCGGGCAGGTCGCTCGCGAGCGCCTGCTCCAGCAACTGGCCGTAGCGGTGGTAGACGCCCGTACGGACGCCCGTGCTGAAGGTCAGGTCCCCCTTCAGCTCCGGCTGCCCGAAGGGGTTCAGCCACCAGAGCAGCGCCGCGAGCACACCGACCACGGCGACCAGGCCCTGGAGGGCGCGGCGCCGGGAGATACGGGGAGGTACGCGGAACATGCGGGCGATCCTGCCACCCGCCCGGCGTCCTGTCACGGGGCGCCCGCTCCGCCCCCTCCCGAGCCCCCGTCCGCCCGAGACCCGCCCGGCTCCGCCTCCCCACCACGGTCCGCCCCCCGACCCCGCCGCCCGGCACCGGCAGCGCTCGGGATCAGCGGGGACCCGCGTGGCGCACGGGCCCCGGACGGTCCGTGCCCGGACGGTCGGCGGCCGGCAGGGCACCCCGCAGGAGCGTCAGGAGCCTGCGGGCCGCCGGGCCCGACGGGCCGTCGGTGCGCCAGGCCAGGGCCACCCGCCCGCTCAGTTCCGGGTCGGTGATCCGCAGCGCGCACAGCCCCGGACCGGCGCCCGACTCCGCGCCGGCCGGGATCACCGCCACCCCCAGGCCCCGCGCGGCGAGCCGGGCCAGCACCGCCGGAGCGGCCGCCTCGAAGTCGACCCGGGGCGCGAACCCGGCCGCCGCGCAGGCCCGCTCCAGCACCGCCCGCAGCCCCGTGCCGCGCGGCAGGCCGATCAGCGCGCGCCCGCGCAGCGCCCCCAGCGGGATCCCGCCGTCCACCGCCGAGCGGACCAGGGGATCGTCGGCCCGTACCGCCGCCACCAGGGGTTCGTCGAGCAGCAGCTGCCAGGAGATCCCGGGCGGCGGCTCCCCGCCCAGCCCGACCACCGCCAGGTCCAGCGTCCCGCCCCGCAGAGCCGCCAGCATCCGCTCGGAGGTGTCCTCGGCCAGGGAGATCTCCACCTGGGGGTGCGCGTCGTGGAAGTCCCCGAGCAGGGCGACCACGTCGAACGCCCCCACCGATACGCCCGCCGCCCCCGGGATCAGCCCGAGCGCCACCCGCCCCCGCAGCAGCCCGGAGAAGGCATCGGCCGTCCGCCGGATCCCCTCCACCGCCGCCAGCGCGGCCCGCGCGTAGCCGAGTACCGCCTCGCCCGCCTCCGTCGGCGTGACCCGCCGGCCGGACCGGTCGAGCAGCCGCTGGCCGAGCTCCCGCTCCAGCTGCGCGACCTGCGCGCTCACCCCCGGCTGGGACACGTGCAGCCGCGCCCCCGCCCGGGTGAACCCGCCCTCCTCCACCACCGCGACGAAGTACCGCAGCTGAGAAAGTTCCATAACGACAGACTCTAGATCGCAGAAGGACCCGCTCTTGGACTTATGGCGGCCCTCCCGCCGACCCTGGACCCATGAGCCCCGCCACCGCCCCGGCCGCCGCCGTCGTCGCCCGCGCCACCGCCGCCGAACGCCTCGAACTGGCCGACGTACTGGACACCCTCACCCCCGCGCAGTGGGACGCCCCGTCCCTGTGCGCGGGCTGGAGCGTCCGCGAGGTCGCCGCCCACATGTCGCTCGGCTTCCGCACCTCCCTGCCCGGCTTCGCCGTCGAACTCCTCAAGGCGCGCGGCAGCCTCCACCGGATGACCGGCCGCACCGCCCGCCGCGACGCGTCCGCCTTCACGACGGGCGAACTCGCCGCCCTGCTCCGCGAGCACGCCCACCACCCCTGGAAGCCCCCGGCCGGCGGTCCCACCGGGGGCCTCGCGCACGACGTCGTCCACGGCCTCGACATCACCGTCGCCCTCGGCCACCCGCGCCGTGTCCCCGAGGACCGGCTGCGCCTCCTGCTGGACGCCGTCACCCCCCGCGGCCTGCGCTTCTTCGGCGCTGACCTGACCGGCATCCGGCTGTGCGCCGACGACCTCGACTGGTCCCACGGCAGCGGCGACCCCGTCCACGGCCGGGCCCAGGACCTGCTGCTCGTACTCTTCGGCCGCCGCCTCCCGGCGGGCAGGCTGAGCGGGGGGCCGGAGGGCTGCCGGGTACCGCCTACCCTTGTTGCATGACCAGCAGCAGCGACCGGAGCCCGGCAGTGGACCCCAAGGGAACTTACGAGGTGCGCACCTACGGGTGCCAGATGAACGTGCACGACTCCGAGCGACTCTCCGGTCTGCTGGAGGACGCGGGTTACGTCCGCGCGCCCGAGGGCTGCGACGGCGACGCCGACGTCGTCGTCTTCAACACCTGCGCCGTCCGCGAGAACGCCGACAACAAGCTCTACGGCAACCTCGGCCGCCTCGCCCCGATGAAGACGAAGCGCCCCGGCATGCAGATCGCCGTCGGCGGCTGCCTCGCCCAGAAGGACCGCGAAACGATCACCAAGCGCGCCCCCTGGGTCGACGTGGTCTTCGGAACGCACAACATCGGCAAGCTGCCCGTCCTGCTGGAGCGCGCCCGCGTCCAGGAGGAGGCCCAGGTCGAGATCGCCGAGTCGCTGGAGGCCTTCCCCTCCACGCTCCCGACCCGCCGCGAGTCCGCGTACGCCGCCTGGGTCTCGATCTCCGTCGGCTGCAACAACACCTGCACCTTCTGCATCGTCCCGGCGCTGCGCGGCAAGGAGGAGGACCGCCGTCCCGGCGACATCCTCGCCGAGGTCGAGGCGCTGGTCGCCGAGGGCGTCTCCGAGATCACCCTGCTCGGCCAGAACGTCAACGCGTACGGCAGCGACCTCGGCGACCGCGAGGCCTTCAGCAAGCTGCTGCGCGCCTGCGGGCAGATCGAGGGCCTGGAGCGGGTCCGCTTCACCTCCCCGCACCCGCGCGACTTCACCGACGACGTGATCGCCGCCATGGCGGAGACCCCGAACGTGATGCCGCAGCTCCACATGCCGATGCAGTCCGGCTCCGACCCGATCCTCAAGGCGATGCGTCGGTCCTACCGGCAGGAGCGTTTCCTAGGGATCATCGAGAAGGTCCGCGCCGCGATCCCGCACGCCGCGATCTCCACCGACATCATCGTGGGCTTCCCCGGCGAGACGGAGGAGGACTTCCAGCAGACCATGCACGCCGTGCGCGAGGCCCGCTTCGCGAACGCCTTCACCTTCCAGTACTCCAAGCGCCCCGGCACCCCGGCCGCCGACATGGAGGGCCAGATCCCCAAGGAGGTCGTCCAGGACCGCTACATGCGCCTGGTCGCCCTCCAGGAGGAGATCTCCTGGGACGAGAACAAGAAGCAGGTCGGCCGCACCCTGGAGGTCATGGTCGCCGAGGGCGAGGGCCGCAAGGACGGCGCCACCGCCCGCCTCTCCGGCCGCGCCCCCGACAACCGCCTGGTGCACTTCACCAAGCCGGAGGAGGACGTGCGCCCCGGCGACGTGGTGACCGTCGAGATCACCTACGCCGCCCCGCACCACCTCCTCGCCGAGGGCCCGACCCGCGAGGTGCGCCGCACCCGCGCCGGCGACGCCTGGGAGAAGCGCAACGCCGCCCCGGCGCAGCCCGCCGGGGTCATGCTCGGCATCCCGACCCTCGGCGTCCCGGCGCCGCTGCCGGTCGCCACGTCGGGCTGCGCGATCGACTGAGTCCCGCCGGGGCCGTCCGGGCCGGGCCTCCGACGGCCGGGCTCCGACCGGCTCGGTCCGGTCCGGCGCCCGGTCCGGTCTGGCGCCCGGTCCGGTCTGGCGCCCGGTCCGGTCTGGCGCCCGGTCCGGTCCGGTCCCCGGTTCGGTCCGGTCCCCGGTTCGGTCCGGTCCCCGGTTCGGTCCGGCCCCGGGCCGGTCTGGCCCGATCGGCGGGGGAACCCCTAGGCTGCGGATCATGCTCGTAGCCGCCGCCGTCTGCCCCGCACCGCCGCTCCTCGTGCCGGAGGTCGCCGCGGGCGCCGCCGCCGAACTGCGCGACGCCCGTACCGCCTGCTCCGACGCGCTCGCCGTGCTCGCCGCCTCCCGGCCCGACCTGCTGGTCGTGGTCGGCACCGCCGACGCCGACCACGCCGGGCCCTACCCCCAGGGCTCCCGCGGCGGCTTCCACGGCTTCGGGGTCGACGCCGACGTCCGCCTCGGCGCGGGCGAGGAGGGGCCGCGGTCGCTGCCCGCTTCGCTGGCCGTCGGCGCGTGGCTGCTGGGCCGTGCAGGCTGGGGCGACGCCCCGGTGGAGGGCCTCGGCGTGGCCGCCCCCGCCGCGCCCGAGGAGTGCCTGCGCACCGGCCGGGAACTCGCCGCGCGCGACGCACGCGTGGCGCTGCTCGTCATGGGCGACGGCAGCGCCTGCCGGACCCTGAAGGCCCCCGGATACCTCGACGAACGCGCCGCCGCCTTCGACGCCGCCGCCGGCCGCGCCCTCGGCGCCGCCGACACCGCGGCCCTGGCCGCCCTCGACCCCACCCTCGCCGCCGAACTGCAGGCCGCCGGACGCGCCCCCTGGCAGGTCCTCGCGGGCGCGGCCGAGGACGCCGGTCTCGACGGCCGGCTGCTGTACGAGGACGCCCCCTACGGCGTCGGCTACTTCGTGGCCACCTGGTCCTGAGGCGGGCCCCGGCACGATCGACCCGGCACGACGAAGGGGCGCGGGACCGGTGCTCTCCCGGTCCCGCGCCCCTTTCCGTACCGTGCGTCAGGAAGCGGCCGGCGGCGTCGGCCCGCCGGGGGCGTCCTTGTGCGCGATCTTGCCCAGGGCGTCCTTCGCCTTCTCCGTGCCGGTCGTGATCCGGTCGCTGTACTTGCCGTGGGTCTTGGAGTCCACGGTCTTCGCGACCTTGTCCAGCCCCTCGCCGATCTTCCCCCCGTGCTGCTGCGCGAGATCGCCGACCTTGTCCTTGGCCGGAGCGAGCTTGGCCTTCAGATTGTCCAGCAGGCCCATGGGTCACCTTCCAGTGGCGTGGCTACGTGCGGGCGCCCTCGCCGGCCTCGCTGTCCGCGGCAGCCTCCACCGACTGCTGCTTCGGAATCTCCACGGCTTCCGCCGCCGGAGCCTCCGTCGCGGAAGGTTCGGCCTTGGCCTCCTCGGCCACCTCGGCCTCGGGTTCCGCTGGTTCCGTCACGGCCTCGGCCGCTGCGGAATCGGCCGAAGTCTCGTCCTTGCGTCGACGAAACCGACTGAAAACGCCCATGTCTACTCCCATAACGCTACTCGTGCGGGTGAAGTTCCGCGTGGTCCGGCCCGGCCTCCGCCGGGCGTACGCCCGGCCCGAACCTCTTCAGGGCAACGACCCCCGCCACGCCCCGTCACGTAACCCGATCGGGTACATGCCGTTCGGTTTGCGAGACTGTCCCGGTGAGGAATGCAGCCCCCGCCCCGCGGGTCATCGCCGTCGTCGGTCCCACCGCGGCCGGAAAGTCCGATCTGGGCGTCGCCCTGGCCCGACACTTCGACGGCGAGGTCGTCAACGCCGACTCCATGCAGCTGTACCGCGGGATGGACATCGGCACCGCCAAGCTGACGATCGAGGAGCGCGGAGGGGTCCCGCACCACCTCCTCGACGTCTGGGACGTCACCGAGACCGCCAGCGTCGCCGAGTACCAGCGCCTCGCCCGCGCCGAGATCGACAAACTGCTCGCCGAGGGCCGCACCCCGGTCCTCGTCGGCGGGTCCGGCCTCTACGTCCGCGGCGCGCTCGACGCCATGGAGTTCCCCGGCACCGACCCCGGGGTACGGGCCCGGCTGGAGGAGGAGGCCACGCTGCGCGGCCCCGGCGCCCTGCACGCGCGCCTCGCCGCCGTCGACCCGGCGGCGGCCGCCGCGATCCTGCCCGGCAACACCCGCAGGATCGTCCGGGCCCTGGAGGTGATCGAGATCACGGGCAAGCCCTTCACCGCCAACCTGCCCGGCCACGAGTCCGTCTACGACACCGTCCAGATCGGCGTCGACGTGGCCAGGCCGGAGCTCGACGAGCGGATCGCGCTGCGCGTGGACCGGATGTGGGAGGCCGGACTGGTCGACGAGGTCCGGGCCTTGGAGGCCCGGGGCCTGCGCGACGGGATCACCGCCTCGCGCGCCCTCGGCTACCAGCAGGTCCTGGCCGCCCTCGCGGGGGAGTGCACCGAGGAGGAGGCAAGGACCGAGACCGTCCGGGCCACCAAGCGCTTCGCGCGCCGCCAGGACTCGTGGTTCCGCCGCGATCCCCGCGTGCACTGGCTCAGCGGTGCCGCCGCGGACCGGGGGGAACTCGTCGGACTCGCGCAGTCGTTGGTCGAACGAGCGGTTACAGCCTGATCACGTGATGGCATCGGGAAGCCCCGTGCGCCCGTCCGGGGCCCGGGACCGTGCCATCATCAAACTTCTGAACAGCGGCGTACGAAGTCCGAAGTGGGGAGGGCGCGTGGCTATGGAGGCCGGCCCTCGTGACACCGGGCGGGACGACACCAGACAGGAAGCGGACCCGATGCTTCACGGAGCCCCCGGCGGCCCCGCGGGGCCGGGCGGAACCGGCCTTTCCGTCGGCTCCGGAGCCCCGGAGTCCGTGGACGCTCCCGACGGCCTGGGTCTGCCCGCGGATCCCGCGCGGCTGACCCCGGACGGCCCCGACGCGCCCGAACCGGGCAGCGAGGACGCCTCCGGCCCCGCCGTCGAGGTCGAGCTGCGCCCACAGCGCCGGCTGCGGATCTGGCAGATCGCCCCGATCGTGATGCTGGCCGCCGCGGGCTCGCTGATGTTCGCCTTCCCCCTCGCCTTCGAGTTCGGGGACGGCGGCGCCGTCGTCGCCATGCTCGGCTTCCTCATCAGCTCCTGCGCCGGCGGCTGGGGGATGATGGCCGCGCGCCGCGTCGGCTACACCTGGCCGGGGCTCCCGCCGCGCGGCAGCGGCCGCCGCCCCGACTGGCGGATGGCCGCGCTCTACGCGCTGGTCGCGCTGGCCGTCGTGGCGCTCGCGGTGTACCGGGTGGCGCGGCTCCGCTAGCGCCGTGGCGCCGGCGTGGGTGTCACCGCGTCGCTGACACCCCGCTGACCTGCTCCGGCAGGGCCCGGGGGCGCTCGGTACCATGGGCGGGTGACGCACACCACCCTCTCCTTCCTCAAGGGCCACGGGACCGAGAACGACTTCGTGATCGTCCCGGACCCGGACAACGCCATCGAGCTGCCCGCCGGCGCCGTCGCCGCCCTGTGCGACCGGCGCGCCGGCATCGGGGCCGACGGTGTGCTCCACGTGGTGCGCTCCGCCGCCCACCCCGACGCGGCCCACCTGGCCGACCGGGCCGAGTGGTTCATGGACTACCGCAACAGCGACGGCTCCGTCGCCGAGATGTGCGGCAACGGCGTGCGCGTCTTCGCCCGCTACCTCCACCACGCCGGCCACGTCGAGCCCGGCGACCTCGCCGTGGCCACCCGGGGCGGCGTCAAGCAGGTCCACCTCGACAAGACCGGCGACGTCACCGTCTCCATGGGCCGCGCCGAACTCCCCGAGGGGGAGGTCACCGTCTCCGTCGGCGAGCACACCTGGCCCGCGCGGAACGTGAACATGGGGAACCCGCACGCGGTGGCGTTCGTTGAAAGCCTCGACCAGGCCGGAAACCTGTACAGCCCGCCGCCGTTCAGCCCCGCCTCCGCCTACCCCACCGGGGTCAACGTCGAGTTCGTCGTCGACCGCGGCCCCCGGCACGTCGCCATGCGGGTCCACGAGCGCGGCTCCGGCGAGACCCGCTCCTGCGGCACCGGCGCCTGCGCCGTCGCCGTGGCCGCCATCCGCCGCGACGGCGTCGACCCCGCCGTCACCGGCGAACCGGTCACGTACACCGTCGACCTGCCCGGTGGCACGCTCGCCATCACCGAACATCCCGACGGGCGGATCGACATGACCGGACCGGCCGTCATCGTGGCCTCGGGGGAGTTCGAGGCGGCCTGGCTCAGCGAAACGGCTTTCGCCTGAAGATTCCCTCTCATGGGTGATCCGTTTCACGCTGAGCGAGAGGTGGACTGCGCCACGTGGTGGGGTCGGTAACATCAGGCACCGGCCCTGAGGGCTCACCCCATGCCCGCCACCGCCGGTCGAAGCCGTCGGAGGTGCCCATGAGTGCAGAGGCCACGAACCCCGAAGCACATGCCGAAATGCGTCCTGAGCTGCGCAGACGTGGCCGGACCCGGCTGGATCTGCGCCGCCTGGGACGAGCCGCCCTGCTCGGGCCCGCGTCCCGGGACCGGCTCCCGGACGCCATCGGACACGTAGCAGAAGCGCACCGCGCCCACCATCCGGACGCCGATCTGTCCATTCTGCGGCGGGCCTACCTCCTCGCGGAGACCTCGCACCGCGGCCAGATGCGCAAAAGCGGTGAGCCGTACATCACACATCCGCTCGCCGTCACGCTCATCCTCGCCGAACTCGGCGCCGAGACCACCACCCTGACGGCCTCTCTGCTCCACGACACCGTCGAGGACACGGACGTGACCCTCGATCAGGTCCGCGCGGAGTTCGGCGACGAGGTCTGCTTCATCGTCGACGGGGTCACCAAGGTCGAGAAGATCGACTACGGCGCCGCCGCCGAACCCGAGACCTTCCGCAAGATGCTCGTCGCCACCGGCAACGACGTCCGCGTGATGTCCATCAAACTCGCCGACCGGCTGCACAACATGCGCACCCTCGGAGTGATGCGCCCCGAGAAGCAGGCCCGCATCGCCAAGGTCACCCGCGACGTCCTGATCCCCCTCGCCGAACGGCTCGGCGTCCAGGCCCTCAAGACCGAGCTGGAAGACCTCGTCTTCGCCATCCTCCACCCCGAGGAGTACGAGCACACCCGCGCGCTCATCGCCGCCCACGCCGGTGACGCCGACCCGCTCCCCGCCATCGCCGACTCCGTGCGCGCCGTCCTGCGCGACGCCGGCATCGCCGCCGAGGTACAGGTACGGCCACGGCACTTCGTCTCCGTCCACCGCATCTCCCGCACCCGGGGCGAACTGCGCGGCTCCGACTTCGGCCGCATCCTCGTCCTCGTCGCCGAGAACGCCGACTGCTACGGGGTCCTCGGCGAACTGCACACCTGCTTCACCCCGGTCGTCTCCGAGTTCAAGGACTTCATCGCCGCCCCGAAGTTCAACCTCTACCAGTCCCTGCACACCGCAGTCGCCGTCCCCGAGGGGTACGTCGCCGAGGTCATCGTCCGCACCCGCCAGATGCACCGGGTCGCGGAGGCGGGCGTCGTCGCCCTCGGCAACCCGTACACCACCGGCACCCGGGCGGAAGCCGCCGACAGCGACGAGGAGCGCGTCGACCCCACCCGCCCCGGCTGGCTCTCCCGGCTCCTCGACTGGCAGCAGTCCGCGCCCGACCCGGACACCTTCTGGAGCGTGCTGCGCGCGGAGCTGGCCCAGGACCGCGAGATCACCGTGTTCCGCGAGGACGGGGACGCCACCGCCGCGATCAGCCTGCCCGCAGGGGCCAGCTGTATCGACGCCGCCTACGCCCAGTACGGCGAGGCGGCCCACGGCTGTATCGGCGCCCGGGTCAACGGGCGCCTCACCTCCCTGTCCTCCCCGCTCTCCGACGGGGACACCGTGCAGCTGCTCCTCGCCCACGACGCCTCCTCCGGGCCGGCCGCCGACTGGCTGGAGCACGCCCGGACCCCCGCCGCCCGCATCGCCATCAGCAGCTGGCTCGCGGCCCATCCCGACGGCGCCGGACCCGCCGCCGCGGCCCCCCGGGCGCCGCTGTCCGTGACCGGGCTGCGGGGCGGAGGGGGCAACGCCGTCGCCGACCTCCCCGACGCCCACGTACGGCTCGCCGGCTGCTGCACTCCGGTGCCGCCCGACGCGGTCGCCGGGTTCGTCGTCCGGGGCGGGGCCGTCACCGTGCACCGGATCCACTGTCCGGCCGTGGAGCAGATGCGTTCCGTGGGCCGCACCTCGGTCGCCGTGCACTGGCGGGCCACCGCCGACTGCCGCGTCACCCTGCTCGCTGAATCGTTCGGCCGCCCGCACCTGCTGGCCGATCTGACCGAGGCCATCGCCCGTCAGGGGGTCGAGGTGATCTCGGCCACCGTCGAGCCGCCGGTCGAGCAGCGGGTCCACCACTCCTACACGCTGCAACTGCCCGACGCGACGGGTCTGCCCGCCCTGATGCGCGCCATGCGGGACGTGCCCGGCGTCTACGACGTCAGCCGGGCCTGAGACTTCCGGGGGGAAGGGCGGGGCCCGGATCCTCGGATCCGGTGCGGTGCGGCGTGAGGGGGCGTACGCCGGGGGAGCGAGCGGGTCGGCCAACGGCGGGCGCCACACGTTCGGGTGCCCCCGTCGCGCGTCGCTCGCGGACGCGCGACGGGCGCTGGTAAGCGGTGGTGGATGCAGCTCACCTCCCCGCGCCTGCGCGCCGCCCTCCTCGCGGCGGCCTCCCTGACCCTCGTCGCCGCCGTGCTGCCCCCGCCGAAGCCCCTGGGCATCGGCGACCGGCTGTTCCCGGAGCTCGGCAACCCGGGGTACGACGTCCTCTCGTACGACCTCTCCCTCACGTACAAGGACAACCTGACCCCCCTCGACGCGGTCACCGTCATCGAGGCCCGCGCCCTGGAGCCGCTGGAGCGGATCAACCTGGACTTCACCAACGGAACGGTGGCTTCCGCCGAGGTCAACGGGGAACCGGCGGGCATCGACAGCGTCGGGGAGGACCTCGTGCTGACCCCCGCGCACGCCGTGGCCGCCGGGACGCCGCTGCACCTCGTCGTCCGGCACACCAGCGACCCGCGCGGCCGCGCCGACGGCGGCTGGGTGCCCACCGAAGACGGCCTGGCCATGGCCAACCAGGCCGACGCCGCCCACCGCGTCTTCCCCTGCAACGACCACCCCGCGGACAAGGCGTACTTCACCTTCCGGATCACCGCCCCCGCCGGGACGACGGTCGTCGCCAACGGGGTCCCGAGCAGCCTCCCCTCCGCCCGCGCGGGGGGCGCGGCGGTGTGGACGTACAAGACCCTGCACCCCATGGCCACCGAGCTGGCCCAGGTCTCGGTCGGCCGGTCCGCCGTGGTCCACCGCACGGGGCCGCACGGACTCCCGCTGCGCGACGTCGTGCCCGCCGCCGACCGGGAACGGCTGGAGCCCTGGCTGGGCAAGACCCCGGGGCAGATCGAGTGGATGGAGGAGCGGGTCGGCCGCTACCCCTTCGAGAACTACGGCGTGCTCATCGCGCGGGCCAAGACCGGCTTCGAGCTGGAGACGCAGACCCTCTCCCTCTTCGAACACGGCCTCTTCGCGGGGGAGGGCTACCCCGAGTGGTACGTGGAGTCCGTCATGGTCCACGAGCTCGCCCACCAGTGGTTCGGCGACAGCGTGACCCCGCGGACCTGGTCCGACCTGTGGCTCAACGAGGGACACGCGACCTGGTACGAGGCCCTCTACGCGGACGGCCTCGGCAAGTACTCCCTGGAACGGCGCATGCGCGAGGCCTACCAGCGCTCCGACCAGTGGCGGGCCGCGGGCGGCCCCCCGGCGGCCCCGAAGGCGGCGGCCCCGGGGGAGAAGATCGGGCTGTTCCGGCCGGTGGTCTACGACGGGGCCGCGCTGATCCTCTACGCCCTGCGGCAGGAGATCGGCACCGAGGCCTTCGACCGGGTCGAACGGAACTGGGTGGCGGAGCACAAGGACGGGACCGCCGGCACGGACGACTTCGTACGCCTGGCCTCCCGTGAGGCGGGACGCGACCTGGGGCCCTTCCTGGAGCCGTGGCTCTACGGGCAGACGACGCCGCCGATGCCGGGCCACCCGGAGTGGAGCGGCCCCGCGGCCCCGAAGCCGAGCCCGAAGGCTGACCCGAAGACGGCCCCGGCGCATCCGGCCGCCGGAAAAACGGTATGACGGGCCAGGAACGGGCATGTCACCATCGACGAGGCCGACCGGGGAATCACCGGACGCGGTCACACGTTGGACGTGACAGCGTTTGGTCACGCGCAGCGGTACCTTTGGCCCTGACCTGGTCGTGACCGCGGTCGGCGCGGACGCAATCGAATCGACGTAAGGATCCAATGACCTCCTCTTCTTCCCCTTCCCAGGACCCGCGGGACGCGCAGAACGTGCGGGACTCGCAGAGCTTCACCGAGAGCCTTCGGGCCGATGCCCTGATGGAAGAGGACGTCGCCTGGAGCCACGAAATCGACGGAGAGCGGGACGGCGACCAGCTCGACCGCTCCGAGCGCGCGGCCCTGCGCCGCGTCGCCGGTCTCTCCACCGAACTCGAAGACGTCACCGAGGTCGAGTACCGACAGCTCCGCCTGGAGCGCGTGGTCCTCGTAGGTGTCTGGACCTCCGGGACCGTGCAGGACGCCGAGAACTCCCTCGCGGAGCTCGCCGCCCTCGCCGAGACCGCGGGCGCCCTCGTCCTCGACGGTGTGATGCAGCGTCGCGACAAGCCCGACCCGGCCACCTTCATCGGCTCCGGCAAGGCCCGCGAACTGCGCGACATCGTGCTGGAGAGCGGCGCCGACACCGTCGTCTGCGACGGTGAGCTCAGCCCCGGCCAGCTCATCGCGCTCGAAGACGTCGTCAAGGTCAAGGTCGTCGACCGGACCGCGCTCATCCTCGACATCTTCGCCCAGCACGCCAAGTCCCGAGAGGGCAAGGCGCAGGTCGCGCTCGCGCAGATGCAGTACATGCTGCCGCGCCTGCGCGGCTGGGGCCAGTCGCTGTCCCGGCAGATGGGTGGCGGCGGCGGTGGCGGCATGGCCACCCGAGGCCCCGGTGAAACCAAGATCGAGACCGACCGGCGCCGCATCCGCGAGAAGATGGCGAAGATGCGCCGGGAGATCGCGGAGATGAAGACCGGCCGCGACATCAAGCGGCAGGAACGGCGCCGCAACAAGGTGCCCTCGGTCGCCATCGCCGGTTACACCAACGCCGGCAAGTCCTCCCTGCTCAACCGCCTCACCGGCGCGGGCGTCCTGGTGGAGAACGCACTGTTCGCCACCCTCGACCCGACCGTGCGCCGCGCGGAAACCCCCTCCGGCCGGGTCTACACCCTGGCCGACACGGTGGGCTTCGTCCGGCACCTGCCCCACCACCTCGTCGAGGCGTTCCGCTCCACGATGGAGGAGGTCGGCGACTCCGACCTCATCCTGCACATCGTGGACGGCTCGCACCCGGCACCGGAGGAGCAGCTGGCGGCCGTGCGCGAGGTGATCCGCGAGGTCGGCGCGGTCAACGTGCCCGAGATCGTGGTCATCAACAAGGCGGACGCCGCGGACCCGCTGGTCCTGCAGCGCCTGCTGCGCATCGAACGGCACTCCATCGCCGTCTCGGCGCGCACCGGTATGGGCATCGAGGAACTCCTCGCGCTCATCGACGCCGAGCTGCCCCGGCCCGAGGTCGAGGTGGAGGCGCTGGTGCCCTACACCCGCGGCGCGCTGATCGCCCGGGCGCACGCCGAGGGCGAGGTCATCTCCGAGGAGCACACCCCGGAGGGCACCCTGCTCAAGGCCCGGGTCCACCAGGAACTCGCGGCGGACCTGGCACCGTACGTGCCCGCCAAGCAGTAACCGCACAGCGGACGCGGCACCCACCGCACCACATGACCGAGGGCCCCTCGCACAGGCGAGGGGCCCTCGGTCGTGTCATGTCCCGCGGCTCACTTGAACTTGCCGCTGACCGCCTCGTAGATCCCCTTGGCCTCGGGGCCCAGCCTGGGCCCGGCCAGCCAGCCCGCCTTGGCGGGGCCGATCGAGGTGTTCGACACCAGCGCCGGCTTGCCGTCGGCGCCCGCCGCGACCCAGCCGCCACCGGAGGAACCACCGGTCATCGTGCAGCCGATCCGGTACATCACCGGGTCCGCCTGCGTCAGCGCCAGCCGGCCCGGCTTGTCCGCGCACTGGAACGCCTTCTGCCCGTCGAAGGGCGCCGCCGCCGGATAGCCCGTAGCCGTGATGCTCGCGACCTTCGGCACGGCCGGGGCGTTGAACTCCACCGGGAGCGCCGAGCCGACCGTCTCCTCCAGCGACTTGCCGCCGCCCTTCTCCGGGGTCACGTGCAGCACCGCGAAGTCGTACGGGGCACCCGCGCCCCCCGTCGGACCGCCGGTCGCGATCCACTGGTCCGACGTCTGCGCCCAGTCGCTCCACCACACGCCGTACGGGGCCACCTTCTCGCGCGGCGCGCCCTTGAGCGCCGCCGCGGGCTGACCCGCGTTGTTGTACGAGGGGACGAAGGCGATGTTGCGGTACCAGCCGCCGGCCTTGCCCGCGTGGACGCAATGGCCCGCAGTCCAGACCATGTTGGACTTGCCCGGGTGGGCCGGGTCCTTCACCACGGTCGCCGAGCAGACCATCGAGCCCTCGGGGCCGTCGAAGAAGACCTTGCCGGACGCGGGAACGCTCGCGTGGTACGGCGCCGAGGCCGGCTTCGCCGCCACGGCGGCCGGCGTCGGGTCGGTGACGCCCTGGTCCTTGCCCGCGTCCGGGTCGACTGCCGGGGTCTGCGGCTGCTCGGCGTCACGCATGCGGTCGGGGTCCCACAGGCCGTCGATGATCGGGTTGACGTAGTCGCCCGCCTCGCGGAGCCAGTCCTCCTTCTTCCAGTTCTTCCACGCGCCCCCCTTCCACTTCTCCATGTCGAACCCGTGCTGCTTGAGCCTGTCCTTGAGTTCCTGCGGAATCTTGATCCCGTCGGTGGCGCCGGAGGGCAGGGGCGCGGCCACGGTCGGCTTGGCGTCGCCGCCAGCCCCGCCGTCGCCGGACCCGCACGCCGCGGTGGTCAGCGCCAGCGCTGCCACGCACAGGATCGCGGTGACCGGTCGGTTCGGTCGCATGTCGTAAGTCCCCCTGGTGTTTCGAGGTGTTGAGGCGGTGTCGTCCGGGTGGATCGCAGCACCCCACTATGCCGCCGTGAGGGAGGACGGCGCCTCCCGGGTCGGTGGTTCCTGTCTCCGGGCCCCGTCCGGACATCACGCCCGGATGCCCCGTACGTCCCCGCGTACCCCTTTCCGTCGTCCTCTCCCGTCGTCCTCTTCCGTCGTGCCGACGGCCAAGGATCTTCCGCCGACCCGTGATCCGCCGCCGTCACCGTCGTTGGTACGTACGGGGGATGGGACAGCAGCGTTCATGTTCGAGACGCAATCCGGAAGAGCAACCCGTGCGGGAGGACCGACAGTCGTGGCCTTGACCGAGCCGACCGCAGCCGCGGCGCAGACCCCGCCGGAGACCCCTGTCCCGCCGCCGGAACCGCCGCTGGTTCCGGCACAGGGGGGCCGCTGGCCCGCCGCTGCCGAGGGCATCCTGCGCAGGCAGGCGCTGCGGGAGTCCGCCGCCCGGACCTACGCCCGTTCGCTGCCCATCGTCCCCGTACGAGCCCGGGGGCTGACGATCGAGGGGGCCGACGGGCGGCGCTACCTCGACTGCCTCTCCGGCGCGGGGACCCTCGCCCTCGGGCACAACCACCCCGTCGTCCTCGAAGCCATCCGCGGGGTCCTCGACTCCGGGGCCCCGCTGCACGTGCTCGACGTGGCGACCCCGGTCAAGGACGCCTTCACCACCGAGCTGTTCGCGAACCTCCCCGCGGAACTGGCCGCCGACGCCCGCGTCCAGTTCTGCGGCCCGGCCGGCACGGACGCCGTCGAGGCCGCGCTGAAGCTGGTCCGCGCCGCCACCGGCCGCACCGGGCTGCTGGCCTTCACCGGGGCCTACCACGGCATGACCTCCGGGGCCATGGACGCCTCGGGCGGCGCCACCGACGTACGGGTGACCCGGCTCCCGTACCCGCAGGACCACCGCTGCCCGTTCGGGGTCGGCGGCCCCGAGGGCGCCCGGATCGGCGCCCGTTGGACGGAGAGCCTGCTGGACGACCCCAAGAGCGGGGTGCCCCTGCCCGCCGGCATGATCGTGGAGCCCGTCCAGGGCGAAGGCGGCGTCCACCCGGCCCCGGACGCATGGCTGCGCAGGATGCGGGAGATCACCTCCGTCCGGGGCATCCCGCTGATCGCCGACGAGGTGCAGACCGGCGTCGGCCGCACCGGCGCCTTCTGGGGCGTCGACCACGCGGGCGTGGTGCCCGACGTGATGGTGCTCTCCAAGGCGATCGGGGGCAGCCTGCCGCTCGCCGTGATCGTCTACCGCGCGGAACTGGACGTCTGGACGCCCGGAGCCCACGCCGGAACATTCCGCGGGAACCAGCTCGCCATGGCGGCGGGCACCGCCACGCTCGCCTACGTCCGCCACAACGGACTCGCCGAGCGCGCCGCCGTCCTCGGCGGGCGGATGCTCACGGCCCTGCGCGGGCTGGCCGCCGACCTGCCCTGTGTCGGGGACGTCCGCGGTCGCGGCCTGATGATCGGCCTCGAACTCGTCGACCCCGACACCGGAGCCACGGCCCCCGCCCTCGCCGCCGCCGTCCGCCAGGAGTGCCTGGACCGCGGACTGATCGTCGAACTCGGAGGCCGGGATTCCAGCGTCGTACGCCTGTTGCCCCCGCTGACCCTGACCGACGAGCAGGCCACCGCGGTCCTGGACCGACTGGCCGACGCCCTCCCCGCCGCGGCCCGCCGACCCCTCTGACCCGCACCCCAAGGACCCCCGATGCCCGACCCCACCCCCCACCCCCCAACCAACCGGCCAACCCCCGAGGCCTCCCCCTCACCCCCCGCCCCGACGGACCGGACGGCCCCGCCACCCTCCCCGTCGGCCCCCGCCTTGCCGGTCGGGACGTCCCCCGAGGCCTCCCTGTCGGCCGCGGCCCTGTCGGACCGGATGCCCACCGAGGTTTCCCTGTCGGCCGCGGCCCTGTCGGACCGGATGCCCCCCGAGGTCTCCCCTTCTGCCCCCTCCCCGTCAGACCGGAGGGCCATTGAGGCCTCCTGTTCGGCCGCCGCCCTGTCGGACCGGACGTCCCCCGAGGTCTCCCCGTCAGCCGCGGCCCCGTCGGACCGGACGCCCCCCGAGGCCTCTCTGTCGGCCGCCTCCCCGTCGGACCGGACGGCCACGTCGTCCTCCCTGTCGGCCGCCGCTTTGTCGGTCGGGACGTCCCCCGAGGTCTCCCTGTCGGCCGCGGCCCTGTCGGACCGGATGCCCACCGAGGCCTCCGCCTCGACCCTCGCCCCCTCGGACCGGACGGCCACGTCGTCCTCTCCGTCGGCCCCCGCCATGACGGAGCGGACAGCCGCGCCCTCCTCCCCGCCGGCCCCCGCTCCGACGGGCCGGGCGTCCTTCCAACCCGTCACCACCCCCGCCGATCCGGTGGCCGGTCCACCCCCGGAGCCCACGATCCGGGTCCGCACCTCGAAGCCCACGCCGGCCCTGGACCCCACACCTCACGGCCCTGCCTCAACGCAGACGGCTCCCCGCCCCCTGCCTACTGCCATCGGTCCGGACCGCCACGCCCCCCTGGAGCCCGCACCTCCCGTCCACGCCCCGATGGATCAGACGGCACTCCTTCCCCCGGCCGCTCTTGCCGGTCCGCAGCGCTGTTCACCGCCGGAGCCCGTACCTCCCGTCGACGCCCTCACAGACCAGACGGCACCCCTTCCCCCGGCCGCAGCCGCCGGTCCGCAGCACCACCCAGCCGGGGAGCCCGCGCCTCCCGGCCGGACCCCGGTGGACCGGTCGGCCCCCCATGCCCTGACCGCCCCTGTAGGCCCCGTACCCGGGTCCCCCTTGGACCCGGAGCTTCCGGGCCGTGCCCCGGAGTGGCAGGCGACGGCCCAAGCCGCTCCCGCGGATCAGGGGCTCGGCCCTGCCCCGTCCCCGGCGGCCACCTCTCCCGCCGGGGTGCCGACGGGCCGCGAAGTTCCCGGCCTCGGGCCCGCCGACGTCGGTCCGGGTCCCTGCTCGTCCCCGGCGTTCGTCCCGACTGCCGGTGCTCGCGGGGAGTATGGAGCCCCCCGCTTCCTGCCCGATGCCGCCGGACCGGAGCCCGCAGTAGCCGGCCGTGCTTCCGCGGACCCGTCGGCGGACCAGCCGGCGGATCGGGAGGCCCCCCGTCCCCCGATCGGGTCGGCGGCTGGATCAGCCCCGGGATCCGCCCTCCCCGGCCGCGTCGCGTCAGCCCAGCCTGTCTCCAGGCCCCCGATCGCTTCGACCGGTCCGGACTCCACCCCGGCACACACCAGGGACTCCGAACTTCCCCACCGCCCCCAGACGGCCACCCCGGACCCGGCCGCCCACGCAGGCCCGGTGCTCGGGGTGGGCCCGGATGCCGATGCCCCGGGTCATGCTCCGGCGCAGCACGAGCCGGAGGACCCCGCGCTTCCGGAGGACCCGGCGCAGCGCCCGGTCCTCGCGGCCGGTCCGGGCCTCGACCCGGACCTGCCGGAGGAGCCCACACCGGAGGCGGCCGGCCCTGCCCGACAGCCGGGCCCGGTCCGGCAGCCCGCCGGGATCTCCCCGGTGGGCACGGTGCCCCGGCAGAAGGACGGCACCCCGCGCCCCCGACCCGGCGGTACGGGACCCGTAGGCCCGGAACCGGCCGTGCTGCCCGACCTGCTCGACCACCCCGACCCGGCCGTCGCGGCCGAGGCCGCCACGGTGGAGAACCTGCTGCGGTGCTGGGTCCGCGAGAGCGGCATCGGCCGCCCCGACGGGCCCGCCGGAACCCTGCTCCGCATCCCCCTCCCCGCATCCGGCGCCGCCCTGCTCGTCCCCGTCCGCCACTGGTCCCCGGCAGGCTGCCACCGCTTCGCACCCGCCCGCCTCGAAGGCGCCCCCGCCCACGCCCCCGCCGTCGACGCCGTCACCCTGGCCGCCCTCATCGCCCGCGAGGGCACGGGCCGCGGAGGGGCCGACCTCGTCGGCCGGGTCGCCGACTCGGTGCGCCGCACCGCCGAGTTCATCGCCGACCGGCGCCAACGTCCCGAGGCTCCCGCCCCCATCGCAGGGGACCGCTTCCTCAGCGCGGAACAGTCCCTCCTCCTCGGTCACCCCCTCCAGCCGGACCCGAAGAGCCGCGAAGGACTCTCCGAAACCGAAGCACGCCACTACTCACCCGAACTGCACGGCTCCTTCCCCCTGCACTGGATCGCGGTCGCACCCACCGTCCTCGCCACCGACTCCGCCTGGACCGAACGGGGCCGCCCGGTCTCCGCCGCCCAGCTCCTCGCCCGGCTCGCCCCGGGACTCCCGGCGCCCGCCGGCGCCACCGCCCTCCCCCTGCACCCCTGGCAGGCCCGCGACCTCCTCCAGCGCCCCGCCGTCACCGCCCTGCGCGACGCAGGACTCCTCACCGACCTGGGCCCCCACGGCGCCCCCTGGTACCCCACCTCCTCCGTCCGCACGGTCCACCGCCCCGGCGCCCCCGCGATGCTCAAGCTCTCCCTGGGCCTGCGCATCACCAACTCCCGCCGCGAGAACCTCCGCAAGGAACTCCACCGCGGTGTCGAAGTGCACCGACTGCTACGCACCGGCCTCGCCGAGCAGTGGCAGGCGGCCCACCCCGGCTTCGACATCGTCCGCGACCCCGCCTGGGTCGCCGTCGACTCCCCGGACGGCACACCCGTCCCCGGACTCGACGCCCTGCTGCGCCACAACCCCTTCCGCTCCGACGACGACGCCGTCTGCGTCGCCGCACTCACCGCCCTCCGCCCGTGGCCCGGCCGGACCACGATGCGCTCCCGGCTCGCCGACACCGTCTCGCGGCTCTCCCTTTCCACCGGGCGCTCCACCTCCGCCGTGGCCGCCGAGTGGTTCCTGCGCTACCTCGACCACGTCGTCCTGCCGGTCCTCGCGTTCGACGCGCTCGCCGGCATCGCCCTCGAAGCGCATCAGCAGAACACCCTCGTCCTCCTCGACCGGGCCGGCTGGCCCGTCGGCGGCCGCTTCCGCGACAACCAGGGCTACTACTTCCGGGACTCCCGACGCGCCGAACTGGAACGACGACTCCCCGGCATCGGCAGGGCCAGTGACACCTTCGTCCGCGACGCCGTCACCGACGAACGCTTCGCCTACTACCTCGGCATCAACAACGTTTTCGGCCTCATCGGCGCCTTCGGATCCCAGGGGCTGGCCGACGAGCGCGTACTCCTCGCCGCCTTCCGCCGCTTCCTCGGCAAGGCCGCGGGCCTCGGTCCGCTCCCCGCACAGCTGCTGGACTCACCCACCCTCCGCTGCAAGGCGAACCTGCTCACCCGCCTGGGCGGCCTCGACGAGCTCGTGGGCCCCGTCGAAACGCAGTCCGTCTACGTCACCATCGCCAACCCCCTCCACGACTGACGCGCTTCCACCGACACGGAGAAGAGCCCCGATGCCCTCCACCGACACGACCGCCCACTCCGGCACCGCATCCACCACCGGCCCCGGCCTGTACCGGCCCACCGAACTCCGGCCCACCGAACGCCGACTCACCGCCCGACTGCTGCCCCTGCTCGCCGAGGCGGACCTCCTCGACTCACCCGCCGGCTGGGACACCGCAGCCACCCCGGCCGGGGACTTCCGTCTCGAACCCGTCCGGCCGGACCGCGACCTGGAGCTCCTGACCGGCTGGATGAACGACCCCGAAGTGGCCGCCTACTGGGAGCTCGACGGGCCCGCCGCCGTCACATCCGCCCACTTGCGGGCGCAGCTCGACGCTGACGGCCTCAGCATCCCCTGCCTCGGCCTCCTGGACGGCACGCCGATGAGCTACTGGGAGATCTACCGAGCCGATCTCGACCCCCTCTCCCACCACTACCGGGCGCGCCCCCACGACACCGGTATCCACCTGCTCATCGGGGACCGTGCCCACCGAGGCCGTGGTCTGGGCGCCACACTGCTGCGCGCCGTGGCGGGCCTCGTCTTCGACCACCGGCCCCGCTGCGCACGCGTCATCGCCGAACCGGACATCCGCAACACCCCCTCCGTATCAGCCTTCCTGACCGCCGGTTTCCGCTTCTCCGCGGAAATCCAGCTCCCTGAGAAGCGCGCCGCCCTGATGATCCGGGAGCGGTCACTGCGCAATCTCCTCTGACCGCCCTCCCGCGACGTTTTCCTTCGACCGTCCTTCTCCACCGCTCCTTCCCCGATCACCGCGCCGCGTCCGGTTGGTCCAACGCCTCTCCCTTCGAAAACTCTGCGTCACGCAGCAAAGTTCCCGATCCCGAGGAGTCCCGTGCCGAATTTCCCCGCAGCCCCCGACTCCGCCGGGCCCGTCCTGCCCCCGTCGCCGCAACATCCCTGCACGCCGCCGGAGCTCAACCGCCCGACCTGGGACTTCGCCGCCCGCCGCCTGCTCGCCAAGATGATCGGCGAGTTCGCGTACGAGGAGATCGTCAGCCCCGTCCCCGTCCCCAGCCCCGCCCCCGCCCAGGCCGCCACCGGGGACGCCTGGGCGCTGGCCCTGGACGACGGAAGCACCCTCGGCTTCCGCGCCCGCCGCCGCGCCTACGGAAGCTGGCACGTCACCCCGGACACCATCACCCTCGCCCCGGCACCCCCCTCCACGCAGCCCCCGGTCGCCTACGGGGACCCGTACGACTTCCTCGTCCGGGCCCGCACCCTCCTGCGCCTCGACGGCCCCACCCTCGGTCACCTCGTCCACGAGCTCAGCGCCACCCTCGCCGCCGACGTGCGCCTCGACCACCACGCGCTCACCGCCGACGTCCTCGCCGATCTGGACTACGCCGACCTCGAAGGCCACCAGACCGGCCACCCCTGGCTCGTCCTGAACAAGGGCCGCGTCGGATGGTCCGCCGCCGACGCGGCGGCCTGGGCGCCCGAGGCCCGCAACCGCCAGCGCCTGCCGTGGCTGGCGGCCCACACCTCCCTCGCCGAGTACCGCGGCACCGCCGGCCTCGAAGACCCCGCACGCCTGTACTCGGCCGAACTGGACCCCGTCACCCGCGCCGCCTTCGACCAGGCCCTCCGCGACCGGGGCCTCGACCCCCGCGGCTACCTCTACCTCCCGGTCCACCCCTGGCAGTGGGACGAGATCGTGCTCCCGCTCTTCGCCCCCGCCCTCGCCTCGGGCGCACTGGTCCCGCTCCCCGCCGACCTCGACACACGGCTCCCGCAGCAGTCCATCCGTACGTTCCTGAACCTCACCCGCCCCGAACGCCACAGCGTGAAACTGCCGCTGTCCGTCTTCAACACCATGGTCTGGCGCGGTCTGCCCAGCGACCTCACCCTCGCCGCACCCGCCGTCACCGCCTGGATCCACTCCCTCCGCGACGCCGACCCCTTCCTGAGCCGCGAGTGCGGGGTCGTCCTGCTCGGCGAGGTCGCCTCCGTCACCGTCCGCCACCCCGTCTACGACCGGC
Organism: Streptomyces sp. NPDC004667; assembly: GCF_040609475.1. Taxonomy (NCBI): domain Bacteria; kingdom Bacillati; phylum Actinomycetota; class Actinomycetes; order Kitasatosporales; family Streptomycetaceae; genus Streptomyces; species Streptomyces sp. NPDC004667. The sequence goes on from NZ_JBEXKC010000049.1 coordinate 37,487, forward strand.
TCCCCGAGGTGCCCTACCAGTACAAGGAACTCCTCGGAGCGATCTGGCGCGAACCCCTGACCGGCCACCTCGCCCCCGGCGAACGCGCCCGTACCCTCGCCTCGCTCCTCCACGTCGATCCCCGCGGCCGCGCCTTCACCGCCGAACTCGTCGCCCGGTCCGGACTCACGCCCACCGCCTGGCTGCAACACCTCTTAGCCGCCCTGCTGCCCCCGCTCCTGCACTTCCTCTACCGCTACGGCACCGTGTTCTCCCCGCACGGCGAGAACACCATCGTGATCTTCGACGAGCAGGACGTACCGGTCCGCCTCGCAGTCAAGGACTTCGTCGACGACATCAACATCAGCAGCGAGCCGCTGCCGGAGCACGCCTCCATGCCCGACGAGGTCAGGGCGGCCCTCCTCACCGAGCCCCCCGGCTACCTCACCCAGTTCATCCACTCGGGACTGTTCGTCGGGGTCTTCCGCTACCTCTCCGCCCTCTGCGAGGACCGGCTCGGCCTTCCGGAGAGCGAGTTCTGGTCCCTCGTACGGGCGGAGACCCTGCGCCACCAGGCCCGCTTCCCGGAGCTCAAGGACCGCTACGAGCTGTTCGACCTGCTCACCGAGCGGATCGACCGGCTCTGCCTCAACCGGAACCGACTGCACGAAGACGGCTACCGCGACCGCCCCGACCGTCCGCACGCCGTCACGCACGGCACCGTCGCCAACCCCCTGCACCACCCGTGAGTGATGATCGATGCGTCCACTGTCGGTGGCGCCCCGTAGGGTTGGCACTGCTATGACGAAGCCCTCCCTCCCCGACCTGCTGCACGCCGCCGTCTCCGCCGTCGGCGGCACGGAGCGGCCCGGCCAGGTGGCCATGGCCGAAGCCGTCGCCGAAGCGATCGACGACAACTCCCACCGGCTGATCCAGGCCGGCACCGGCACCGGAAAGTCCCTCGGCTACCTGGTGCCGGCCCTCGCCCACGGGGAGCGCGTGGTCGTGGCCACCGCGACGCTGGCCCTGCAGCGCCAGCTCGTCGAGCGCGACCTGCCGCGCACCGTGGAGGCCCTCCACCCGCAGCTGCGCCGGCGACCGCAGTTCGCCATGCTCAAGGGCCGGTCGAACTACCTGTGCCTGCACCGCCTGCACGAGGGGGCGCCACAGGACGAGGAGGAGGGCCTCTTCGACCAGTTCGAGGCGGCCACCCCCAGCAGCAAGCTCGGCCAGGACCTGCTGCGCCTGCGCGACTGGGCGGACGAGACCGAGACCGGCGACCGCGACGACCTCACGCCCGGCGTCTCGGACAAGGCCTGGAGCCAGATCTCCGTCTCCTCCCGGGAGTGCCTGGGCGCCACGAAGTGCGCGTACGGCGCCGAATGCTTCGCGGAGGCGGCCCGGGAGCGGGCCAAGCTGGCCGACGTGGTCGTCACCAACCACGCGCTGCTCGCGATCGACGCCATCGAGGGTGCCCCCGTCCTGCCGCAGCACGAGGTGCTGATCGTGGACGAGGCCCACGAGCTGGTCTCCCGCGTGACGGGGGTGGCCACCGGCGAACTCACCCCCGGCCAGGTCAACCGGGCCGTGAAGCGTGCCGCCAAGCTGGTCGAAGAGAAAACGGCGGACTCCCTCCAGACCGCCTCCGAGACCTTCGAACGGGTCATGGAGCTGGCGCTCCCGGGCCGCCTGGAGGAGATCCCCGAGGACCTCGGCTACGCGCTGATGTCCCTGCGGGACTCCGCCCGCAGCGTGATCTCCGCGATCGGCGCCACCCGCGACAAGTCCGTCCACGACGAGGACGCCGTCCGCAAGCAGGCACTGGCCGCGGTCGAGAACGTCCACGCCGTGGCGGAGCGGATCATGAACGGCTCCGAGTACGACGTCGTCTGGTACGAGCGCCACGACCGCTTCGGCGCCACCCTCCGGGTCGCACCGCTCTCGGTGTCCGGGCTGCTGCGCGAGAAGCTGTTTGAGGACCGCTCGGTGGTCCTCACCTCCGCCACCCTGAAGCTGGGCGGCGACTTCAACGGAGTCGCGGCCTCGCTGGGCCTCTCCCCGGAGGGCGTCGAGGGGGACGACGTGCCCGTGTGGCGGGGCCTGGACGTCGGATCGCCGTTCGACTACCCCAAGCAGGGCATCCTCTACGTCGCCAAGCACCTCGCCACCCCGGGCCGCGAAGGCACCCGCGGCGACATGATGGACGAGCTGGCGGAACTCATCGAGGCGGCCGGCGGTCGCACCCTCGGTCTCTTCTCCTCCATGCGCGGTGCCAAGGCGGCCGCCGAGGAACTGCGCGGCCGGCTGGAGAACCCGATCCTGCTCCAGGGCGAGGAGACGCTGGGCGAGCTCATCAAGTCCTTCGCCGCCGACCCGAAGACCTGCCTGTTCGGAACGCTGTCGCTCTGGCAGGGCGTGGACGTCCCGGGACCCAGCTGCCAGCTCGTGATCATGGACCGGATCCCGTTCCCGCGTCCCGACGACCCGTTGATGAGCGCCCGCCAGAAATCGGTGGAGGAGCACGGGGGCAATGGCTTCATGGCGGTCGCGGCCACCCATGCCGCCCTGCTCATGGCACAGGGAGCGGGTCGGCTCGTACGGGCCTCCGGGGACCGGGGGGTCGTCGCGGTGCTTGACCCGCGGCTGGCCACCGCCCGCTACGGGAGCTTCCTGAGGGCCACCCTGCCGGACTTCTGGTACACGACGGACCGCAACCAGGTCCGCCGCTCGCTGGCCGCGATCGACGCGACCGCGAAGGCAGACGGGAAGTAGCCGACGCCGGGAAGCCTCGCCAGGGAATCAGCCACGGAAGCGATGAGGCCGTCGGCGGGCGAGCTGCCCGCCCCGGTCCCCGATCCGGCGCCGGGCGTACCGGCACCTGGGCATGGAACAGCTCCGGGACCGGCGCAGTGGGTCCCGGAGCTGGCTGAGGGGGCGGCGGGGTCTCAGACCCGGCGCAGTACCGCGACGACCTTGCCGAGGATGGTGGCCTCGTCGCCGGGGATCGGCTGGTAGGCGGCGTTGTGCGGGAGCAGCCAGACGTGGCCGTCTTCGCGCCGGAAGCGCTTGACGGTGGCCTCGCCGTCGAGCATCGCCGCGACGATGTCGCCGTTCTCCGCGACCGGCTGGCGGCGGACGGTGACCCAGTCGCCGTCACAGATGGCGGCTTCGATCATCGAGTCGCCGACGACCTTGAGGACGAACAGTTCGCCGTCTCCGACGAGCTGGCGGGGCAGCGGGAAGACGTCCTCGACCGACTCCTCGGCGAGGATCGGGCCGCCGGCCGCGATCCGGCCGACCAGGGGAACGTAAGAGGCGGCGGGCTTGCCGGTGGTGTCGGTGGGCTGCGAGCTCGGCTGGTCCGAGCCGCGCACCTCGTAGGCGCGGGGACGGTGCGGGTCGCGGCGCAGGAAGCCCTTCCGCTCCAGGGCCATCAGCTGGTGTGCCACGGAGGAGGTGCTGGAGAGGCCCACGGCCTGGCCGATCTCGCGCATCGACGGCGGGTAGCCGCGCCGCTGCACGGAGTCCCGGATGACCTCGATGACCCTCCGCTGCCGGTCGGTGAGCCCGGAGCTGTCGGCGCGGATGCCTGGAGGTCGCCCTGGCAGCGAGCGTGCGGGGCGTACGGGCTCCGCTTCCGGGTTCAGGCTTGCGTCGTTCATGGCATGCACCGGCTCGAGTCGGCTCTGGGAGCGGTTCTGGGCAGTGATGGTGGCACTGTCTGCGGTGGTGGTCACGTCGGCCCCTCTCGAAATGTTCTCCCTAGCTGGACAACGGTAGTAGCTTTCGAAAGGTTGCGCCAAACACACGTTCGAGTGAAAAATCGCGGATCCCCCACCTGGGCTAGATCGGTGGGTGTATGGACGGTCGGCCCGGAGGTCGGTCGCGAGGGTGTCCCGCCGGCCGGTTTCCCGAACGCGGGTTCGGCTCCGCACCTGCTGCTTACGGTACCCTTCCCGGTCGGACCGCCACCTCTCGGGCCCGCGTCCAGTGTGGCAGTGGGAGGCCCCTTCTCCGGTCACCGGACACCGCGACACGCGGAGCGGCGCAAATCCGCCACAACCCAAGATCTAGTGGTTGGATGAGCGGCGCCGCCCAGAAGTTGTGGTCCTCGGTCCGCCGAGGGTTCCGACATCGCATATGCTTGTGGCTGCTTCACGAGCCCCCGGCAGCGCCTGGTCCCTGCCGTTCAGGGGCGCAGTGAGGTGATTCAGCCGTGCCAAAACGAAGGGTGAGGGAACCATGCACTGCCCCTTCTGCAGGCACCCTGACAGTCGCGTCGTCGACAGCCGCACCACGGACGACGGGACGTCGATCCGTCGGCGCCGTCAGTGCCCCGACTGCTCCCGTCGCTTCACGACGGTGGAGACGGCCTCCCTGATGGTGATCAAGCGCAGCGGAGTGACCGAACCCTTCAGTCGCACCAAGGTCATCTCTGGCGTCCGCAAGGCGTGCCAGGGGCGGCCGGTCACCGAGGACGCCCTCGCCAAGCTCGGCCAGCGGGTCGAAGAGGCGGTGCGCGCCACCGGCAGTGCCGAGCTGACCACCCACGACGTGGGTCTGGCCATACTCGGCCCGTTGCAGGAGCTCGACCTGGTCGCGTACCTGCGCTTCGCGTCCGTCTACAAAGCGTTCGACACCCTTGAAGACTTCGAGACCGCCATCGCGGAACTGCGCGAGCCGCGGCCTCACCCCCATGAGTGCGAGCCCGGAGGGACCGTTCCGGTCGTCCCCGTGCCCGCCTCCGCCGCCGACTGACCGGCGGGGCCGCGCCCCGGCGCGGTCCGGCCTGCCTCGGCAGGGCGACATTCGCAGAACAAGACACACAGCACCGTGCCGCGGAATATCGTTGGCACTTTAGGGCGTTTTTGCCCGCATATGGGAGGAAGCGGCATGACAGAGACGGCGAGCGGCTCGGCACGAGGTTCCCGCGCCAAGGGGACCAAGACTGCCAAGAGCGGCCTTCGGATCGAGCGCATCCACACCACCCCCGGCGTGCACCCGTACGACGAGGTGAGCTGGGAGCGCCGTGACGTCGTCATGACCAACTGGCGCGACGGCTCGGTCAACTTCGAGCAGCGTGGCGTCGAGTTCCCCGACTTCTGGTCGGTGAACGCGGTCAACATCGTCACCAGCAAGTACTTCCGCGGCGCGGTCGGCACCCCGCAGCGCGAGACCGGCCTGAAGCAGCTCATCGACCGGATCGTGAAGACGTACACGAAGGCCGGCGAGGACAACGACTACTTCGCGTCCCCGGCCGACGTGGAGATCTTCGAGCACGAGCTGACCTACGCCCTCCTGCACCAGATCTTCAGCTTCAACTCGCCGGTGTGGTTCAACGTCGGCACGCCCCAGCCGCAGCAGGTGTCCGCCTGCTTCATCCTGGCCGTCGACGACTCCATGGAGTCGATCCTCGACTGGTACAAGGAAGAGGGCATGATCTTCAAGGGCGGCTCCGGCGCCGGCCTGAACCTCTCCCGCATCCGTTCCTCCAAGGAGCTCCTCTCCTCCGGCGGCAACGCCTCCGGTCCGGTCTCCTTCATGCGCGGCGCCGACGCGTCCGCCGGAACGATCAAGTCGGGTGGCGCCACCCGCCGCGCGGCCAAGATGGTCGTCCTGGACGTGGACCACCCGGACGTCGAGGCCTTCATCGAGACCAAGGTGAAGGAAGAGGAGAAGATCCGCGCCCTGCGCGACGCGGGCTTCGACATGGACCTGGGCGGCGACGACATCACGTCCGTCCAGTACCAGAACGCCAACAACTCCGTCCGCGTGAACGACGAGTTCATGACGGCCGTCGAGAACGGCACCGAGTTCGGCCTCCGGGCCCGCATGACCGGCGAGGTCATCGAGAAGGTCGACGCCAAGGCCCTCTTCCGCAAGCTCGCCGAGGCCGCGTGGGCCTGCGCCGACCCGGGCATCCAGTACGACGGTGTGATCAACAACTGGCACACCTGCCCCGAGTCCGGCCGCATCACCGCGTCCAACCCGTGCAGCGAGTACATGCACCTGGACAACACGTCCTGCAACCTCGCCTCGCTCAACCTGATGAAGTTCCTCGACGACGACGGCAAGGGCAACCAGACCTTCGACGCCGAGCGCTTCGCCAAGGTCGTCGAGCTGGTCATCACCGCGATGGACATCTCCATCTGCTTCGCGGACTTCCCGACGCAGAAGATCGGCGAGAACACCCGCGCCTTCCGCCAGCTGGGCATCGGCTACGCCAACCTCGGCGCCCTCCTGATGGCGACCGGCCACGCGTACGACTCCGACGGCGGCCGCACCCTCGCCGCCTCGATCACCTCGCTGATGACCGGCACCGCGTACAAGCGCTCCGCCGAGCTGGCCGCCATCGTCGGCCCGTACGACGGTTACGCCCGCAACGCCGACTCGCACAAGCGCGTCATGAAGCAGCACGCCGACGCCAACGCCGTCGCGCCGCGCACCGACGACCTCGACAACGTGATCTGGGCCGCGGCCACCGAGGCCTGGCAGGACGTCCTGCGCCTCGGCGAGAAGAACGGCTTCCGCAACGCCCAGGCCTCCGTCCTCGCGCCGACCGGCACCATCGGTCTCGCGATGTCCTGTGACACCACCGGTGTCGAGCCGGACCTGGCCCTGGTCAAGTTCAAGAAGCTCGTCGGCGGCGGCTCGATGCAGATCGTCAACGGCACCGTCCCGCAGGCCCTGCGCCGCCTGGGCTACCAGGAGGAGCAGATCGAGGCGATCGTCGCGCACATCGCCGAGCACGGCGTGGTCGTCGACGCCCCGGGCCTGAAGACCGAGCACTACGAGGTCTTCGACTGCGCCATGGGCGAGCGTTCCATCTCCGCGATGGGCCACGTCCGCATGATGGCCGCGATCCAGCCCTGGATCTCCGGCGCGATCTCCAAGACGGTCAACATGCCGGAGACGGCGACCGTCGAGGAGATCGAGGAGATCTACTTCGAGGCGTGGAAGATGGGCGTCAAGGCGCTCGCGATCTACCGCGACAACTGCAAGGTCGGCCAGCCCCTCTCCGCCAAGAAGAAGGAGGAGGAGAAGGCCGAGGTCACCGAGAAGGCCGAGGAGACCATCCGCGCGGCGGTCGAGAAGGTCATCGAGTACCGCCCGGTCCGCAAGCGCCTCCCCAAGGGCCGCCCGGGGATCACCACCTCCTTCACGGTCGGTGGCGCCGAGGGTTACATGACGGCGAACTCCTACCCGGACGACGGTCTGGGCGAGGTCTTCCTCAAGATGTCCAAGCAGGGTTCGACCCTCGCGGGCATGATGGACGCCTTCTCCATCGCCGTGTCCGTCGGTCTGCAGTACGGCGTCCCGCTGGAGACGTACGTCGCGAAGTTCACCAACATGCGCTTCGAGCCGGCCGGTATGACGGACGACCCGGACGTGCGGATGGCGCAGTCGATCGTCGACTACATCTTCCGTCGCGTGGCGCTCGACTTCCTGCCGTTCGAGACCCGCTCGGCCCTCGGCATCCACTCCGCAGAGGAGCGCCAGCGCCACCTCGACACCGGCTCCTACGAGCCGCTGGAGGACGAGGAGCTCGACACCGAGGCCCTCGCCCAGTCGGCGCCGCTCGCGGCGGTCCCGGCGGCCTCCGCCCCGAAGCCGGTCGAGATCGTTTCCGTCCCGGCCCCGAAGACGGCGCACTCCAACGCCGAACTGGTCGAGATGCAGCTCGGCGTCTCCGCCGACGCCCCGCTCTGCTTCTCCTGCGGTACGAAGATGCAGCGCGCCGGCTCCTGCTACATCTGCGAGGGCTGCGGGTCCACCAGCGGTTGCAGCTGAAACGGAGCGGAACCGCGTCCGGGGCGACAGTGAGCAGCTGTCGCGGAGGGCGTTGATCCGCGCTTGAGAGAGGGTGCCGGCCATGGGCCGGCACCCTCTCCGGCGTTGTGGGTGCGCGGGGGACGGGCGCCCCCGCAGCCGGCGGGCCGACGGGCGCCGTCCTGGGAAATGCTTGGCGTTCCCGTGCCGCGGCTCCGAGAATCGTCCGATGACCGACGAGAAGAACCGCCTCATCCTCCGGATCGTCGTGCCGGATGCTCCCGAGCCCGGTGCCCTGGTGGAGGTACGGCCGGTGGTCGACGGCGTGGACATCCTGGCGGAGGCGTTCACGGAAGGGCCGGGCCAGGACCCCAAGTACCTCCTGCCGCCGGACGGACCCCTCACGGCCGACGCCGTCGAGCCGCGCGAGGTGCGGCTGGCCGAGGCACAGTGCACCGAAGGGTGTTGCGGCGCCCTCTACGTGACCGTTCGGCGTGACGGCGACGAGGTGATCTGGGGCGGGTGGCGCAATCCCGATGACGACGAGGTCGACCTGCCCGAGTTCCGCTTCGACGCGGGGGAGTACCGGGCGGAGGTCGAGCGGGCCGCCGCGGACCACAGCTGGGAGTGGCCCGCGCGCACGGTCGCCCGCCTGTTGACGCGGCACCTGGCAGCGCGCACCGACTGGCTTTCGACATGGGACTGCGAACTCGGCAGCGTGTCCGCCTGGCTGTGGGAACCCGACCGGATCAACCTCTTCTTCTTCCATCCGAGCACCTCGGCCATCAGGGAGGACCGACCCTGGCTGCAATTCCGGATGGTGCTCGCCCTCTCCGGAGAAGACCCCGCCGCGCAGGCGGAGGGACTCGCCCTGCGGCTCACGGCCGGTGATCCGAGGCCGAGCGCCGAAGTGTGCGGCGGATCAGTCGAGTTCGCCCGGCAGCTCGGGTACGCCTGGCCGCGGAGGGGGTGACTCCGGCCGCGCCGCCTGGAGGCGCAGGTCAGGTGGGTGGGGGCCGGTGCGGATTTCGTTTCCCGTCGAAACGATCACCGGTTAGTCTCCCCCGGCGCGCATCGGACGCGCACGGGGAGGGGTGGGGACATGGGCGGCACAGCGGCCGGACCGGGCCGGGGCATGAACGCGGCGGCCCAGGCCGTCGCGGCGGTGGTGTTGGTCGGCGGCCTCGGCGGCGCGGCATGGGTGCTGGGGGAGAGCGGCGGGCAGCCGGCCGACCGGGGGCCCGCCGCGTGCTCGCACTCGGGGGAGGACCTGCCGGCGGAGTACGTCTCCGGGGCGCGCCTGTGCGAGGCGCTGAACAGGCCTGATCTCCCGGTGCTCCTGGGAACGCCCGGGGAGCGCGCGGAGACCGCCTCGGGCAGCGGGGACCGGACGGCCCGTGCCGGCGGCGACCGGACCGCCTCCTCCCAGGCGACCGTCACGCTCAAGAGCCACTCGGTGAAGGTCACCGCCTCGTACGACCGGCTCCCCGTCGCAGGCATGGCCGGGCTGCTGGGGGACACCGCGCGGGAACAGACGGTCCTCGGGCGTCCGGCCGTCCTGTACTCCGACCACACCATCGCCCTCCGGATCAACCTCGGCGGCGCCGGCGGCGGCAGCGGGGGGCCCGGCGGGATCGCCCGCCACCTGCTGGTCGCCCGGGACGCCAAGGACGGCGGTGGCTCCTACGAGTTGGTCATCTGGCGCCAGGACGACATGGTCCCGGACGAGGCCGCGTTGCTGCGGGTCGCCGAGCAGGTGCTGCCGACGATCCCGGGCTGGGCCTCGGGCTGAGCCCGCCGGTCCGCGTGGCGGACGCCGCGATCATTGTGCGGGGCCGGGCGATCCCGGACCCTGGACCTGGACTTCACGGTGGGGGAGTGGGAGAGCCATGTGGAACGGTGACGAGCTGGACCTGGACGCGTACCTGGCGCGCATCGGGATCGGCGCGGGAGACGGTGCTGCGGACCGAGGCGGAGATCGAGGCGGAGACCTCGGCGGAGACCGAGCCGGCGACGGGGACGGGAGCGGGGCGCGGCTCCGGGAACTCCGGCCGGACCTGGAGACGTTGTACGCGGTACACCGTGCCCACACCGCCGCCATTCCCTTCGAGAGCCTGGACGTCCTGCTCGGCCGCCCCGTCGCGCTGGAGGTCAAGGCCATCGAGGACAAGCTCGTGCACGCCCGCCGCGGCGGATACTGCTACGAGCAGAACACGCTGCTGGCCGCCGCCCTGGAACGGATCGGCTTCGAGGTCTCCGGGCGCGGCGCCCGCAACCGTACCCGGGGTGACTCCCTGCTGCCCGTGACCCATGCGGTCCTGGTCGTCACCGTCGAGGGCGAACCGTGGCTCTGCGACGCCGGATTCGGCTACGTGGGCCCGCGTGAGCCCGTCCCGCTCGCACGCCCCGGCGCAGAGGTGCGCCAGGGGGCGTGGACGTACGCCGTCCACGCCGAGGAGGAGGGCGTCCTCGTGCTGCGGGCCCTGCGCGGGGACGTCTGGCGCGACCTGTACGCCTTCTCCCCGCAGCGCTACCACCCCGTCGACTACGTCCTGCTCAACCACTACAGCTCATCGCACCCCCGCTCCGCCTTCCTGGGGCAGACCATCGTCCAGTACCCCGGCGAGGACGTCCGTGTCGCGCTCGTGGGCCGGGAGCTGACCCGGCTGTACCCCGACGGCCGGACCGAGCGCGTGTCCGTGGCCACGGAGGAGCTGCTCCCACTGCTGGAGCGGGAGTTCGGCATTCGGCTGTCCGAGCGGGATGCGGCGGAACTGGTGCGGATCCACCGCTCCGGGGACTGACCCCGGCCCCGCCAGGCCCGTACGATGGCGCGGTGCTGGTCAAGTGGATTCGCTGCACGGTGACGGACCGACGCGGGTTCGAGCGTGGGCAGCGCAAATGGGCGGGGCTGCCCGGCGAACCGGGATTCCGGGGGCAGGGCGGCGGCTGGAGCAGGGGCCGGCAGGGGGTCGCGCACGTCTTCGCGTTCTGGGAGAGCCGATCCTTCTACGACTCGTTCATGGCCCGCTCGCACGACAGGCTCGCGGCCTCCCAGAACGGCACCTTCACCGACGCGCGGGTCACGCTCTTCGACCACCGCTTCGACGTGAAGACCGGCTTCGAGCCGCGCTTCAGCGACGCCGACGTGGTCCGGGTCGCTCACACCCGGGTGCGGGAGGGCCGTGACGAGCACTTCGCCCGCATGCAGGAGAAGGTGTGGAATCCGGCCATGGCGGGCTCCCCCGGAATGATCCGAGGCCTCTTCGGGGAGGCGCCCGGCCGGGAGTTCCTCGTCCTGTCGATGTGGCTCGCCGCGGCCGAGCACGGCAAGTACCGGCAGGAACGGGTGGAGCGGCTCTCGCTGCGCGCCCAGACCGAAGCCGACGTCGAGGCGCTCACCGGGGACGTCGTCGACCTCGAACCCGCCTGGACGGTATGACCGTACGACGAGTGGCGCCCCGACCGGCGTGCCCGTGACGTGCCCCGGTCGGCGGCCGAATAGGGTCGTGGAATGGTACGACCACGGCGCATCGTCCTTGTCCGCCACGGGGAATCGGAGGGGAACGTCGACGACACGGTGTACGAGCGGGAACCCGACCACGCCCTGCGGCTCACCCCGTCCGGCCGCGAGCAGGCCGGCGCGGCAGGGATCCGGCTGCGCGAGCTCTTCGGGGACGAGCACATCAGCGCGTACGTCTCCCCGTACCGCCGGACCCTGCAGACCTTCCGCGAACTGCGGCTGGACCCCGCCCGGGTACGCATGCGAGAGGAGCCCCGGCTGCGCGAGCAGGACTGGGGCAACTGGCAGGACCGGGACGACGTACGGCTCCAGAAGGCCTACCGGGACGCGTACGGGCACTTCTTCTACCGGTTCGCCCAGGGGGAGTCGGGCGCGGACGTCTACGACCGCGTCGGCTCCTTCCTGGAAAGCCTCTACCGCAGCTTCGAGGCGGCCGACCACCCGGAGAACGTGCTGCTGGTGACGCACGGGCTGACGATGCGGCTCTTCTGCATGCGCTGGTTCCACTGGTCGGTCGCCGAGTTCGAAGCCCTCTCCAACCCTGGGAACGGCGAATTCCGGGTACTGATGCTGGGGCCGGACGGCCGGTACCGGATGGACCGCCCATTTGAGCGGTGGACCACACCCGAGCCTTACGACCTGGACGGCTAAAGTGGCGAGGGATGACCGCTGACTCCACTCCCGAGACGCGCTTCGCACGCGCCACGTCCAGCCTCCGAGGGCTGGCCCTGGGGGACGCCCTGGGCTCCCAGTACTTCGTCCCCGTGAACTACCCGCTGCTGAAGCGGCGCGAGCTGCCGCCCGGCAGCGAGCCGTGGCAGTGGACCGACGACACCGAGATGGCCTGCTCGGTGGTGGCCGTGCTCGCCGCGCACGGACGCATCGACCAGGACGCGCTGGCGGCCTCGTTCGCCGACCACCACGACTTCGACCGCGGCTACGGTCCCGCCGTCAACCGGATGCTGCGCCTCGTCCGGGAGGGTGAGGACTGGCGCACGCTGGCGGCCGAGCTGTTCAACGGCCAGGGTTCCTGGGGCAATGGCGCCGCCATGCGGATCGCGCCCCTGGGCGCCTGGTACGCGGACGACCCCGAGCAGGCCACCCACCAGGCGGAGATCTCCGCCTACACCACCCACCAGCACCGTGAGGCGGTGTGCGGGGCGATGGCCGTGGCCGCCGCGGCCGCGCTGGCGGCCTCGCCGGCCGGCCCGCCGACCCCCGAGGCGCTGCTGGACGGGGTCATCGCGCTGGTGCCGCGCAGCGCCGTGGGAGCGGGCGTGCGCCGGGCCCGGGACATGCTGGACTACGGCGACGCGACCACCGTGGCCGCGGTCCTCGGCTGCGGGCGGCGCACCAGCGCCCACGACACGGTGCCGTTCGCGCTGTGGTCGGCGGCGCGGTCGCTCGACGACTACGAGAGGGCGTTCTGGACCACCGCGCAGGTGGGCGGGGACGTGGACACCACCTGCGCGATCGTCGGCGGGGTGCTCGGTGCGCGCGGCGAGGCGGTGCTGCCGCAGGCCTGGCTGGCCCGCACCGAGCCCCTCCCGGAGTGGCTGCCCGGGTCGGCGGTCTGAGCCGACGGTCCGGGCCGACGGTCCGATCCGGCGGCCCGGGCCTTCGTACGTACGGTCCTTCGCGCTCAGGCGGCCGGACCGGCTTCGGCGGCGGCCCCGTTGAGGGCTTCCAGGTCGCTCTTGCGGACCCGGATCACCAGCAGCGCGGTGGCCAGCGCCAGACCCGCCATGGCCACGGCGGCGGCGAAGGCGGTGGAGATGCCCTGGGCGAGGACGAAGTCCCCCCAGGGGTCGGGCAGCCGCCCGGTCTCCTTGAACGCGGCCAGCTGCGCCGGATCGGCCTGCGCCATGAAGGCCGGCACCTGCTTCTCGGCCTCCTCGCGGCCGGCCGTGCCGAAGACGGTGACCAGGATGGACAGGCCGAGCGAACCGCCCACCTGCTGGCTTGCATTGAGCAGCCCGGAGGCCGCACCCGCCTCCTTCGGCGCCACCCCGGAGACGGCGGTGAGGGTGAGGGTCACGAAGTTGAGGCCCATGCCGAAGCCGAAGAGCAGCATCGGGCCGAGCACCCCGGACACGTACGAGCTGTCGGTCCGGATGAAGCTGAGCCAGGCCAGGCCGGTTCCGGTGAGCGCGGACCCGGCGACCATGAAGGGCTTGGGTCCGAAGCGCGGCAGGAAGCGCTGGGAGAGGCCGGCGGCGATGATGATGGCGGCGGTCACGGGCAGGAAGCCGACGCCGGACCGGATCGGTGAGAAGTCCAGCACGTTCTGTACGAACTGGACGATGAAGAAGAACATGCCGAACATGGCGGCGGCCAGCCCGAGCATGATCGCGTAGGTGCCGGCCCGGTTGCGGTCGGCGAACATCCGGAGCGGGATGATCGGTTCCGCGGCCCGCGACTCGATCACCACGAAGGCGCCGAGCATCACGACGGCGGCGATGAAGGAACCGATGGTCAGGGAGTCGCGCCAGCCTTCCTCGGAAGCGCGGATGAACCCGTAGACGAGTGCCGTCATGCCTCCGGTGGAGGTGAGGGCGCCGGCGGCGTCGAAGCGGCCGGGGTGGCGCTCGGACTCGTTGATGAAGAGCGGCGCGAGCACGGCGATCAGCACGCCGATCGGCACGTTGACGAAGAGGACCCACCGCCAGTCGAGCCATTCCGTGAGCATGCCGCCGGCCAGCAGGCCGACGGCGCCGCCGCCCGCGGAGACGGCGGCGAAGACGCCGAAGGCGCGGTTGCGGTCGGGGCCCTCGGCGAAGGTGGTGGTGATCAGGGCGAGCGCCGTCGGCGAGGCGATGGCGCCGCCCACGCCCTGGAGGGCGCGGGCGGCCAGCAGCTGCCAGGGCTCCTGGGCGAATCCGCCGAGCAGGGACGCGAGGGTGAAGAGCAGGATCCCGGTCATGAAGACGCGGCGGCGGCCCAGGATGTCGCCCGCGCGGCCGCCGAGCAGCAGCAGGCCGCCGAAGGCCAGCGTGTAGGCGCTGATCACCCAGGAGAGGTCGGTGGTGGAGAAGGAGAGGGCGGTCTGGATGTGCGGGAGCGCGATGTTCACGATCGTCGCGTCGAGGACGACCATGAGCTGGCAGGCCGCGATGACGGCGAGTGCCACGCCCGGACGCCCGGGCCGTCGGGCGGCCCCCGGTATCCGCGGAGCGTCGAGTCGGGTGCTTGTCACTGTGGATCCCCCCGAAGTGAAATAGTGAACGCATTCGTTCACTGCGGGTCCACGGTAGGAGTCGCACAGTAGGGAACGCAAGCGTTCACTAGGGTGGGAAATCCGTGCGAGTCGCGCGGGTCGGTCGGAGGTATGGAGCATGACGGGTTCGGGTCGGCCGCAGGGCGTGGCGCCGGGGCGCAGGCGGGGGCCGGAGCTCGAACGGGCGATCCTCGACGCGGCGCTGGAGCAGCTCGGCGCGGCCGGCTGGGCCTCCCTCACCATGGAGGGCGTCGCGGCCGGGGCGCGCACCGGCAAGGCGGCGCTCTATCGGCGCTGGTCCTCCAAGGCGGACCTCGTCGCCGACGCGTTGCGGGAGGGCCTGCCCGAGCTGGGACGGATCGCGGACCACGGATCGGTGCGCGAAGACCTGTACCGGCTGTGTGTGCGGATGCGGGACGTCATGCGTTCGCCGGCCGGCGAGGCCCTTCGCGCGATGCTTCACGAATGCGACCACGCCCATGCCGACCGGTTCCGTGCGGTCATCTGGGACGGGCTGCACGAGCCGGCGCACCGGCTGATCCGTGAGCTGGTGGACCGCGGAATCAAGCGGGGAGACGTCCGTCCGGATGCCACGAGTCCGCTGATCACCGATGTGATTCCGGCGATGCTGATGTACCGGACCAAGCTGTGCGGGAGCGAATGGCCGGACGCGGAAATCGCGGAGATGATCGACGGGCTGATGGTGCCGATGCTCCGGGGCTGAGCTCCGGCTCGGGCCCGCGAAGGGCGTGCGCGCGGGCTCGCCGGGGGCGCGCGTCCGGTCCCACCGGTCCGGTCCGGTGCGGCTTGCCGCAGGCCGGGGTGTGCAGGCGGCCCGAGGCGGCGTACCCTTGCTGGCGCCATGCCGTACGAAGCACCCACCCACACCGTCGAGCGCTCCCTCCGTGCAACCACCGGCGCCAAGGTCATCGCCGGGGTCGACGAGGTCGGACGAGGGGCCTGGGCCGGTCCCGTCACCGTCTGCGCGGCGATCACCGGTCTGCGCCGGCCGCCCGCGGGGCTCACCGACTCCAAACTGCTCACCCCCAAGCGACGCGACGCGCTGCTCGACGTCCTGGAGGACTGGGTCACCGCACATGCCCTGGGGCACGCCTCCCCGGAGGAGATCGACGAACTGGGGATGACCGCAGCCCTGCGGTTGGCGGCGGTGCGCGCGCTGGAGGCCCTGCCGGTCCGGCCCGACGCGGTGATCCTCGACGGCAAGCACGACTATCTCGGCCCGCCCTGGCGGGTTCGTACGGTGATCAAGGGCGATCAGTCCTGCGTCGCCGTTGCCGCGGCCTCGGTGATCGCCAAGGTCCGGCGCGACCGGATGATGGCCGAACTGGGCGAACGGGGCGACGGAATAGAGGACTTCGCCTTCGCCGCCAACGCCGGCTATCCCTCGCCCGTGCACCGGGCCGCACTTGAGGTGCGGGGGCCCACCGTGTACCACCGGCTCTCGTGGTCGTACCTCGACGCGCTGCCCCAGTGGCGCCACTTGAAGAAGGTGCGCCGGAGCGAGGAATCGATGGAGCTGGAAAACGGAGGCCAACTCGGCTTCGATTTCTGATCGCACCCACGTGCCACCCACCGGTACGTTTCGTACCGGTGTTTGATAGATATCAACTCATGCCTCTCACCCCCGCCATCGAGGAGCCTCAGATTCACGAGAGTGCCCAGGGTCCCCGCGTCACGCCGGCCGCGAGCCGCACCGCGCAGACCCCCCGCCCCGTACCTGGTCCGCGTCCCGCAGCCGTACCCCGGCCCGGGCGCCCCGGTCCCGTCCGGCCCGCCCCGCCCGCGCAGCGCGCGGCACAGGCCACCCCCGGACCCGTTCCCGCAGCCCCCACCGCGCCGTCCGTCTCGGCGGCCGTGCCCCAGGTCCAGCTGATCCCGGCCTCCGCCGAGGGTGCGCTGGACGCGGCCGAGGAGGCCGTGGACCTGCTGCTCGACACCGGGCGCGCGCCCGGCGACATCCTGGTGATCACCACCGGCGACCCGCACCCGTGGGCCGCGCACGAGCTGTCCTTCGGCGAGGCCTCCTACTGGGCCCAGCACGACGCCAAGGACGACATCTTCTACGCGGACGCGGCGCAGGTGCAGCGCGCCGCGGGCCGTCCCGTCGTGGTCTTCGCGGCCAACGGCGGACCGGCCGGTGCCGTCGCCGCCGCGCTGCCGGTCGCGCTGACGCGCGCCGGGGCCCTGCTGATCGTGTGCGGCGACGCGCAGCAGATCAACTCCGTGCTGGGTGCGGGCGTCTGACGCCCAGCACCCCATGCGGGCGGGGGCGGGGCGGGCCGGGTGCCGGCCCCGCTGAAGTCCTGGGCCTGACCAGCCGTACGCCCTTGCGGGGGTACGGCCGTCCGGCCTGCCCGCCCGGTGTGGCGGGACGTCATGAGGGTCCCGGCGTCCGGATGTTCCTACGCCGGGACCGGCCGTGTCGCCGGGACCAGGCGTGTCGCCGGGACCGCCTGCGCTGCCGGGACCGGCCGGGTTGCCGGGACCGGTCCTGCGGTCAGCGGGCGGCGGTGCGGCGCAGTGGCTCGGCCGCCCCGCCGGCGGTGCTGAGGGTCAGCGGTGCCGTCTCGGCCGCCAGCGATCCGAGGTACCCGGGTCTGGTGTCCGAACCGGGGCTTCGCCCGCCGCGGCCCTCGCCCAGCACCTGCCAGCCCCCTCGGGTCAGCGTGATGTAGGCGCCACAGCGCAGTCCGTGCAGGGTGCAGGCGTCCCGCAGGCCCCACATCCAGGCGCCGTCCTCCTCGGTCCACCGCTCGTCGCCGTCGCGGCAGTACATCAGCACCGCCGTCCTTGCCGGGGTCCGCCGCCGCAGGTCGTGCGGGATGACCCGGCGCAGCCGGGACAACAGGGCGTTGCGGTACTCCCAGCCGTCCGCGGAGCCGGACCGCTGCACGAAGGAGGCGCTCGCCACCAACCGGTCCTCGGGACCGAGGACCGCGATGACGGCGGTGGAGGGCGAGGGGCCGTGCCGGGAGTGCAGTCCGCTGACCAGCTCGCGCGGATTGCTGAGCAGGGGGATCCCGGCCGCCGTCCACTCGGCGGGTTCGAGCAGTCGGCCGTGACGGCTGGCGCCGCCGGTCGCAGTTGCCAGGGACGTGGTCGAGGGCGGGGCGAATCCGAAGGTCACGGTCCTCCCTTCGGGTACACGCCCGCGAGCGGGCACGGCTGGGCTGTGGGCGCGCCGCGGCGCGGCCCTGGAGAGTGCCGTCGAGCCGAGCGGGAGCACTCCGATTCTCGCGTGGTGCGCGAGGGCGGGGCAATGAGCATTTGAAGCAGCAGACCGGAATTCGCCGGTATGCCGTTCATATCCTTGCCCCGCCGCGCCGGAGATGACTCATTCGGCTACGGCTGGAGCGCGAGCACCAGCGGAAACACCCCCTTCGCGCCCGCCCGGCGGAGCAGCCGGGCGGCCACCGCGAGGGTCCATCCGCTCTCCGCCCGGTCGTCGACGAGGAACACCGGACCCGATGCCTCGGACAGGCTGGCCGTCAGGGCCTGTGGGACGGTCAAGGCCTGGTGGAGTCCCCGGACCCGCTGGGCGCTGTTCGAGGACGGCAGCCCGAACTCCGGTGCCTGATCGGTGTACTCCAGGGCTCCGAGCAGCGGGATCCGTCCGACCTCGGCGATCCGGGCGGCGAGCGAGCCGACCAGCAGGGGACGGCTCCGCGAGGGCAGCGCGACCACGCCCACGGGCCGGG
Source organism: Streptomyces sp. NPDC004667 (assembly GCF_040609475.1). NCBI lineage: Bacteria > Bacillati > Actinomycetota > Actinomycetes > Kitasatosporales > Streptomycetaceae > Streptomyces > Streptomyces sp. NPDC004667. The sequence continues at coordinate 55,695 of NZ_JBEXKC010000049.1, forward strand.
CGGGGGCGTCCGCCGCACCGGAGGCCCAACCCCCCGGGCCCCGTGCCCAGTCGGCGAGTACGGCGACCACAGCCTGGGCGACATCGTCCGGAACCGGCTGGTCGGGCGTCTGCGCGGCCAGCATCGGGCGCAGTCGGTTGCCCCAGCCGATGTCGGACAGTCTGCCCAGGGCCCGGCCGGTCGAGGCCTGTTCCCCGGCCGGGATCCGGCCCTTGAGGTCGACGCCGACCGCGGCGAGTCCGGTCGGCCACATCTTGCGGGGCTCCAGTTCCACTCCCGGGCGGCTCAGTTCGCCGCGGGCGGTGTCCAGGGCGGTGCCGGAGACGTCCGGGGTGAAGCGGGCGCCCGCGCAGTTGTCGCAGCGGCCGCAGGGTGCGGCCTCCTCGTCGTCCAGCTGGCGGCGCAGGAACTCCATGCGGCAGTCGGTGGAGGCGGCGTAGTCCCGCATCGCCTGCTGCTCGGCGGACCTCTGCCGGGCGACCCAGGCGTAGCGCTCGGCGTCGTACACCCACGGCTCACCGGTGGAGGTCCAGCCGCCCTTGACGCGGTGGACGGCGCCGTCGACGTCCAGGACCTTCAGCATCGTCTCCAGGCGGGTGCGGCGCAGGTCGACGAGCGGTTCCAGGGCGGGCAGGGAGAGGGGGCGGCCCGCCTGGGCCAGGACGTCCAGGGTGCGGCGGACCTGCTCCTCCGGCGGGAAGGCGACCGAGGCGAAGTACTGCCAGATCGCCTCGTCCTCGCGGCCGGGCAGCAGGAGCACCTCGGCGTGCTCCACGCCGCGGCCCGCACGGCCGACCTGCTGGTAGTAGGCGATGGGGGAGGAGGGGGATCCCAGGTGCACGACGAAGCCGAGGTCGGGCTTGTCGAAGCCCATCCCGAGGGCGGAGGTGGCCACGAGGGCCTTGACGCGGTTGGCCTGGAGGTCGTTCTCCGCCTGCTCGCGGTCGGCGTTCTCGGTCTTTCCGGTGTACGAGGAGACGGTGTGGCCCCGGTGGCGGAGGTAGGCGGTGACCTCCTCGGCGGCGGCCACCGTCAGCGTGTAGATGATTCCGGAGCCCGGCAGGTCGGTGAGGTGGTCGGCGAGCCAGGCGAGCCGGTGAGCGGCGTCGGGGAGGGTCAGCACGGCCAGGCTCAGGCTCTCGCGGTCCAGCGGGCCGCGCAGTACGAGGGCGTCCGTACCGGCTCCGGTGCCGAGCTGTTCGGCGACGTCCGCCGTCACCCGGGCGTTGGCGGTGGCGGTCGTGGCGAGGACCGGGACACCCGGCGGGAGATCGGCCAGCATGGTGCGCAGCCGGCGGTAGTCGGGGCGGAAGTCGTGCCCCCAGTCGGAGATGCAGTGGGCCTCGTCGACCACCAGAAGGCCGGTGGCGGCGGCGAGCTTGGGGAGCACCTGGTCGCGGAAGTCGGGGTTGTTGAGGCGTTCGGGGCTGACGAGCAGGACGTCGACCTCGCCCGCCGCGACCTCGGCCTGGATGCCCTCCCACTCCTCCGGATTGGCGGAGTTGATGGTGCGGGCGCGGATCCCGGCCCGGGCGGCGGCTTCGACCTGGTTGCGCATCAGCGCGAGCAGTGGGGAGACGATGACGGTCGGTCCGGCGCCGCCCGCCCGCAGCAGGGAGGTGGCCACGAAGTACACGGCGGATTTGCCCCACCCCGTGCGCTGGACGACCAGGGCCCGCCGCTTGTGCGCGACGAGGGCCTCGATCGCCCGCCACTGGTCCTCGCGCAGCCGTGCGGTGCCCGTGGGGTCGCCCACGAGGCGGGCGAGTACGGAATCTGCGGAGGACCTCAGGTCTGCGTTCATACCCCCATGCAACCCGATGGTTCTGACATCGCGCCAATGACGCCCTCGACCTGTGGATATTGAAGGTTCAATCGAGTTATCCACAGGGGTTTCGCGATCGGTCCGCACACGGGACCGTCGAGCCATGACGACGAACCACGAATCCCGCAGTCAGTCCGACCGACCCTCCATCAGCCCCTCCGGAACCTCCGAGGCCTCCCGGATCACCTTGCGCAGCCCCGCCGAACTGGCCGACGCGCTGCCCTACATGCTCGGATTCCATCCGACGGACTCCCTCGTCATGGTCGCCGTGCACGGCGAGGGCGGACGCTTCGGCGGACGCCTGCGCGTCGGAATCCCCTCCACGCCCGCCGAATGGGAGGACACCGCCCGGCAGGTCGCCGAATGCCTCGTGCGGGGCAGCGAGCGGCGCGGCGGCAAGCCGGACGGCATCGTCGTCTTCCTGTGCCAGGACCCACGGGCCGGGGAGAGCGGGCAGCGGGTGATGACCCGGCTGCGGCCGCTCGCCCAGCGGGTGCGCCTCGCCTGCGGCTCCCTGGACGTACCCGTCCTGGAGGCCCTGTGCCTCTCGGGCGGCCGCTACTGGTCCTACACCTGCGACGACTCCGGCTGCTGCCCGGCCGAGGGCAACCCGCTCGCCCCGGCGGGCACCTCGGTCATGGCCGCGGCGGCGACCTTCGCCGGACTCCGGGTCCGGGGCTCGCTGAAGGAGATCGAAAGCCGGCTCACGCCGCTTGCCGGAGCCGGGGCCGCGGAGCAGGAGGAGGCCCTCGACCGGGCGGCCGTCGCCCTCGTACCGAAGATCCTCGACGGGGCCACCCGCGAGGAGGTCGGAGCGGAGACCCTCACCCTCGCCAAGACCCTGATGCGCCGCCTGACCCTCGCGCCGCCCGTCGAAGGAGGTCCACGCGCCGACGACTGGGACGACGCCCTCCTCGGGCACGACGAGGCCGCCGCCGTGATCCTCGGCCTCCAGGACCGAGAGATCCGCGACATCGCCGCCGAGTGGATGGAAGGCGACGAAGCCGCCCCCGCCCTGCGCCTGTGGCGGGCCCTGGCCCGGCGCTGCGTCGGCGCGTACGGAGAACACGCGGCGGCGCCGCTCACCCTGGCCGGCTGGGTCTCCTGGTCCGGCGGGGACGAGCCGACCGCACGCATCGCCCTCGGGCTCGCCCTGCGGGCCGACTCCGAGTACCGCTTCGCCCAGCTGCTCCACCACGCGTGCAACGAGGGCATCGACCCGGAAGGGCTGCGGCAGTGCCTGCGGGAGGAGCGCCGACGCCGCGAACCCCGCCGCAAGCGCTCCGCCGCCACCACCCGTCCGCCCGGCCGCCGGGACGGCAAGCGCCGCCGTCCGACCCGCCGCCCCGAGGGGAGCGACCAGTGAGCCCGCACCGAACCCCCGGCGGCCGGAGTCCCGCACGGCGGCACCGCGGCCACGGGCCCGCACGGCGGCACCGCGGCCACGGGC